>JACCXW010000483.1 GCA_013696785.1 Geodermatophilaceae bacterium
CGACGCCGACTGGGAAGCAGAACGGCAGGCCCTGCTGCGCCGTGAGCACTCACTGGCCGAGCTGTTGACCCGGCGCGGGTTGCGGCTACGGGCGGACCTGCTCCGGCCGTGGGCGCACTGGATCACGCCCGCCGACGAACCGCGCCGCTACGACACCCGATTCTTTGCTGCGGCACTGCCGGCCGGCGTCCACCCTCGTGACATTTCCGGGGAGGCGGACGAGGCCGTGTGGGTCGTACCGGCCGCTGCGCTGGCCCAGAACGAGAGCGGCACCCGGCCGATGCTGGCGCCGACGCTGTACACGTTGCGGGACATCGTGGGGCACGCGCGCGTCGCCGACGTGCTCGCCGCCGCGCCTCCTGGCCGTCTGGACACCGTGCAGCCGCGGCTGGAGTACGACGCGGACGGCGAGTTCGTGGTGATGCCCGACGGCAGCCGGATGCGGCCCCCCATCAGGCTCGGACGCGGCAGATGAGGCGAGAGCGAGTGAGCATCGCAGCGAGCGCCAGCGAGCGAGGAGCGGAGCGAGCGGTGCGGCGGAGCCGAGCCTCGCAGGAGTTGCCCGGCGGGCCCTGTGGTGCAGCCGCCGGCCGAGTATGGATCTGCCCGCCGGGGGGCTCCGAGGAGCGGAGGCGACTCGCGCGCGCAGCGCGCCATGACACAGCGCACGAGGCGGGCCGGCGATGATCGAGCCGCCGCAACTGCAGCACCCGGCGTACGGCGAGCGTCGGCAGGTGACGCCGTACGCCGCCGTCGTCGTCGCGCGCAATCCCGGCCCCATGACGCTGGACGGGACGAACACCTGGCTGCTCGGGGACAGCGACCGGCTGGTGGTCGTCGACCCCGGCCCGGACGACGGCGTACATCTGGAGACGGTGTCGGGGAGCGGCCGGATCGAGCGGGTGCTGCTCACGCACCGGCACGCCGACCACAGCGAGGGCGCCCGCCGGCTGCACGAACTCAGCGGTGCGCCCGTGTACGCCGCCGATCCGACCCACCGGCATGGTGGCGGCGGTGGGCTCGCCGACGGCGACGTCATCGACGTCGACGGTCTGCGGATCAGCGTCCTCGGAACGCCCGGCCACACCAGCGACTCGGTGTCGCTCCTGCTCGACGACGGCTCCACCCGCTCGGTGCTGACCGGGGACACCATCCTCGGGCAGGGTACGACGGTGGTGGCCCACCCGGACGGCGTGCTGGCTGACTACCTCGCGTCGCTTCGTCTACTCGCCTCCGTGGACGACGCGGTCGTGTTGCCGGGCCACGGGCCGGAGCTTGCGTCGATCGCCACCGCCGCCGAGCAGTACCTCGCGCACCGCCACGAGCGACTGGATCAGGTCAGGGTGGCGGTCGCCCGGCTGGGGCCGGGGGTAACGGCGTGGGAGATCGTCGAGGACGTGTACGCCGACGTCGACCGCGCGGTGTGGCCGGCCGCCGAACTGTCGGTCCGAGCCCAGCTGGACTACCTCGCCCGACCGTCGTGATCATGGACTCCTACCGGTCCCTCCCGTCGTGATCACGGGGGGCTTTGACCGGTCAGGACCGGTCAAAGCCCATGATCATCGCGCGGATGGGGTGGCGAGAGACCGTCCGCGCCGAGCCACCGGCGGCATGACCGGGATCAGACCGGGGCGCCTGTAGGCTCCCTCGATGCGTGCCCGCGACCTCGCCGTACCCTTTCCTGCCGTCAGTTTGGACGAGGACGCGCTGACTGCAGCCAGGCTCATGGCCGATCGCAAGTTGCCCGGCATTGTCGTCTGCCACGGCGACGGCAGCCCGCACACGATCCTGCCGGGCTCGCAGGTGCTGCGATTCGTGATCCCCCGCTATGTCCAGGACGACGAGGCGCTGGCCCGCGTCATCGACGAGCAGGCGGCGGACGACATGTTCGCCGAGCTGGCCGGGAAGCGGGTCCGGGACCTGCTCCCGAAGGAGGAGTACGAATTGCCGGTGGTCAAGGGCGAGGACACCGTGATGGAGGTCGCCGCGCTGATGGCGCGGGCGCACAGCCCACTGGTCGCCGTCGTCGAGGAGGGCCGGCTGCTCGGGTGTGTCACCGTGGCCGACCTGCTCGAGCGGTACCTCCCCGGAGCCTGAGCAGTGGCTGTTTTCGCAGTTGTCGTCTTCGTCGCTGCCTATGTCCTGATCGTCACCGAGCGGATCCACCGGGTCGCGGCCGCGTTGGGCGGGGCGGGGATCATGCTGGCCGCCGGTGTGGTCGGCGCCGAGGACGCCTTCTTCAGTGAGGAGACGGGCGTCGACTGGAATGTCGTCTTCCTGCTGCTCGGGATGATGATCATCGTCGGCGTCCTGCGGGAGACCGGCGTCTTCGAGTACCTCGCGATAACGGCGGCGAAGCGGGCGAAGGGCAAACCGTTCCGCGTCATGGTGACCTTCGTCGTGCTCACTGCTGTCGCGTCGGCGCTGCTGGACAACGTCACGACTGTGCTGCTTGTCGCTCCGGTCACTCTGCTGGTGTGCCTGCGCCTCGGCGTACCGCCGGTCCCGTTCCTGATCGCAGAGGTGCTGGCGTCGAACATCGGCGGCGCGGCGACCCTGATCGGAGATCCGCCGAACATCATCATCGCCAGCCGGGGCGACCTGTCCTTCAACGACTTCCTGTTCAACATGGGCCCGATCGTGGTGCTGCTGCTGATCGTGTACCTCGGCCTTTGCCGGATCCTGTTCCGAAGAGCGTTCTCCTACGACGAGGCGCGGGTCGCGCAGGTGATGAGCCTCAACGAGAAGGACGCCATCGAGGACCGGGTCCTGCTGGCCAAGGCCGGAGCGGTACTGCTTCTGGTGACAGTCGGCTTCGTCCTGCACTCCGCGTTGGACACCGAGGTGTCGGTGATCGCCCTGCTCGGAGCCGGGCTACTCGTCTCGATAGCCGGGCTGTCTCCGAAGGAGTACCTCGGCGAGGTCGAGTGGCCGACGCTCGTCTTCTTCGCGGGCCTGTTCATCATGGTCGGTGCGCTGATCAAGGTAGGCATCATCGGCTCGTTGGCCGAGCTGGTCACCGACGTCACCGGAGGGAACATCCTGCTGGCGGCGATGCTGTTGCTCGTCGTCTCCGGCGTGCTGTCCGGCATCGTGGACAACATCCCCTACGTGGCCACGATGGCTCCCCTGGTCGCTGACCTGGCCGAGGATGCCGGCAACCCTGGCAACGTCTTGTGGTGGGCGCTGGCCCTCGGCGCGGACCTCGGCGGCAACGCGACAATCGTCGGCGCCAGCGCGAACGTCGTCGTCCTGGGGATCGCCGAACGTAACGGCTACCACATCAGTTTTCTGGAGTTCTTCAAGTACGGCGGGATCGTCGCGCTGCTCACGATCGCGCTGTGCGTTCCCTACCTCTGGTTGCGGTACTTCGTCCTCGCCTGAACGGCCGCGGCTCAGATGCGGTCGGTGGTGCGGTAAATGTCGGGGATACCGTCGCGGTCGCTGTCCACCTGCTCGGCCTCCTCGATCTGGCGGTAGACGCGGTTGCGGACTCGGAGCACCACGGCAGCCAGGGTTGCCGCGACCAGGCTGCCGGTCAGGACCGCGACCTTGACGTGCTCGTCGCGTTCGCTGCCGGCGCCGAAGGCCAACTCCCCGATGAGCAACGAGACGGTGAACCCGATCCCGGCCAGCAGCCCCACCCCGACCACGTCGAGCCAGCTGAGGTCCTCGTCCAGGTCGGCATGGGTGAATCTCGCGACGAGGAACGTGGCCGCCGAGATGCCGATCACCTTTCCCAGCACGAGCCCGGCGATGATCCCGATGGCGATCGGGTCGCTGAGCGCGGCACCGAGCCCGGCCAGCCCGCCGATGGCGACGCCGGCGGAGAGAAACGCGAAGACCGGGACAGCCACTCCCGCGGACAGGGGCCGGAAACGGTGCTCGAAGTGCTCGGCCAGCCCCGGCCCGGCGCCGGGGCCACCGGCGCGCTGACTGCGCAGGACGGGGACGGCGAACCCCAGCAGCACTCCGGCGACTGTCGCGTGCACACCGGAGGCGTGCACCAGAGTCCAGGTCGCGGCCGCCAACGGCAGCAACAGCCACCATGACCGGACCCGTCGCTGCACCAGGACCGCGAACCCGGCCAGCGGCAGCAACGCCAGCAGCAGCGGGCCGAGTGCGAGGTCGGCGGTGAAGAACACCGCGATGATCGTGATCGCGAACAGGTCGTCAACGACGGCCAGCGTCAGCAGGAACGTGCGCAGCGCCGACGGCAGATGGCTGCTGATGACCGCCAGTACGGCGAGGGCGAAGGCGATGTCGGTGGCTGTCGGGATCGCCCACCCCCGCAGCGCGCCGTCGCCGGTGCCCACGTTGACGAGGACGAACATCAGCGCCGGCACCACCATCCCGCCGATCGCGGCGGCCACCGGCAGCGCCGCCCGCCGAGGGTCGCGCAGGTCGCCGGCGACGAACTCCCGCTTCAGCTCGAGGCCCGCGACGAAGAAGAACACCGCGAGCAGGCCGTCCGCAGCCCACTGCCCGGCGGAGAGATCCAGCTGAAGCGACCCCGGGCCGAAGCTCACGTCACGCAGGGACAGGTAGGCCTCCCGCCAGGGCGAGTTCGCCCAGCCCAGGGCAAGTACCGATGCCAGCAGCAGCAATGCTCCGCCGACGGTCTCCTTCCGAAGTACATCGGCGAGCCGCCGCGCCTCCGGCCACGTGCGGTGGCCGAACAGACCGGTCCTCGGGCGGCCACCAGCGGTGGTGTTGCTGGGACTCATGAGACGCCTTCCAGGGTCGGGTCAGATGTTGCCGACCAGACTTCCCGGCGCACCACCGTTGAGGATACCGGTCGTGTCGCGACCGAGGACGCCGCCCAGAGCACGACCGGTGCCCGGCGGCAATTGGACAGACTGTCGGCGTGCACCCCGACAACGCAGATTCCGGGCCTCGTCGGAGTCGGTGGTCGCTGCCGCCGGTCTGGGCGCTGTCGGTCGCTGCCGGCGCTCTGACGGTGGGCCTCGGATGGCTGCCCGCCACCGCTGCAGCGCAGACGCTCGGCCGAGCCGCGCCGGTGCTCGTGTTCCTCGTCGCGGTGACTCTGCTCGCCGAGCTCTGCGACGCCGCGGGCGTCTTCGACGTCACCGCCAGACTGGCCGCGCAGCTGGCCCGCGGATGCACCTGGCTGCTGTTCCTAACTCGTGGTCGTCATCGCGACAGTGACAACCGTTCTGCTGAGCCTGGACACCACCGCTGTGCTGTTGACTCCGGTGGTCCTGTCAATGTGCGCTCAACTCGGGTT
>JACCXW010000485.1 GCA_013696785.1 Geodermatophilaceae bacterium
AGATCCGGCACGAGGTATTCGGCGGCATGCTGCTCTCGATGTACGTCGCGAGTTGGGCCAAAGCCCGCCGCCCCTTCACCGTGCCGAAACATCTCTTCTACTACCGCACGGCCATGGTGATCGGCACGATGCTCGTGCTGCTGTCACTGAGCCGGGCCGTGACGCTGGCCGCGCTGGTCTGGCCGGCCATCCTGCTCGCCCGCGCCATCCTCTCGGGCCGGGTCAGCGGGGCGCAGCTCGCCGGCGTGATGGTGTCCTTCATCGGCCTCGGTGCCGTCGCCGCAAGCGGCTTCCTGGGCGTCGTATGGGAGCGCTTCACCGAGGACACCCGCGGCTACGTCGGACGCAGTGAGAACATCGCCGACGCCATCGACCGCATCTTCGACAACTTCTGGACCGGCGGCTTCGCGACCGCGACCAACAGCTCCCACAACTTCATCCTTGACAACTTCCAACGCGCCGGAGTCCTCGTCGCGATCCCCGTGATCATCGTCTTCCTCTACATCTTCGGCGTCTGGCTGTCCCTGCTGGTGCGGATCCGGACGCTCCCGATGGAGATGCTTCCCGTTGCGGCCGCGCTCGCCCTGCCGGTGTTCCGCATGATGACCCAGGGCGGAGGGCAGATCTCGGTCAACGGGTGGATGACCTTGGCGTTCGTGACCGGGGTGGTCCAGGCGGCGTACGCCAGGGAGCGGGCCGCGCAGCGCAAGGACACCGTCGGGCTACCGACAGAGGACACCGTCGGGCTGACGACCGAGGAGCCGGTGTCCAGTGCCAGCGAGAAGCCCGTCGTGCGTCCCACCCGCCCGGTCGCCCGCCCGCAGCGGGTCAGCCGCTAGGGCTCGGCCAGTGCGCCGACCAGGTCAGCCCGAGTGCGGCGTCCTGGCCGGCCAGGTGCGTTGCCACCCATCTCTCGACGTCGGCCTTGAACGTCTCCAGCTGGTTGCGCTGCTCATCTGAGCAGCTGGCCAGGGCCTCCTCGACCGTGGGCAGCTGAGCGGGCTTGATGATCCGGGACCGGATCTGGCGCACCCGGGTGGCGCCCACCGCGGAGCGCAGTCGGGGGTAGACCGGGCTGTTGCGAAGCGCCCTGACCGATCTGCGCGCAAATGTCCCGCGGAACTCCACGACGGCGTTGCGATGCGCCGTAACCGCTTCCGCAGCCAGCGGCGGTGGCGTCAACCCCAACCGCTCGCAGATCACCGTGGCCACCTCGTGGCTGGATGCGATGAGCGCGGGGAACGGGACGACGAGCAGCCGCTGCGTGTCGCGGTGCTCTCGCAGTCGCGGGATCCAGTGGCGGTAGTCACTGACGTCGGTGTAGTAGGAACCGGCTGCCAGGGCCGTACCGAACGTCGACGCCTCCTCCAGCTGCAGGGTGTGGCGCCGCAGCAGGTAGTGCGACACGGCTCGGGCGATCGGCTCGCGGACCACATAGACGACCTGCGCCGCGGGCGCGGCCTCAGCCAGCCGGTCGAGGGCTTCCGGGAACTGCGGGTAGGTGTAGGACGTGCTGGCATCCATCCGCAGCACCCCGTCGCTGCGATCGGCGTACAGCCCGTCGTACCAAGCTGTTCCGCGGTCGTAGTGCCGGCTGAAGTAGTTCGGCTCCTTCGTCGCGCCCGGGTCGATGGCCGGATGCTCGCGCAGTGCGGCCGCCAGCGTCGACGTACCGCTACGGGCGGCGCCAGCGATCACCAGGTCCGGGCCGTGGGCACTCACCACGCGACCCTAGCGGGGGGCGGAGAGGTCATCGGTCGGCCGGTAGGGTCGCCCCCGAACGAAGAGGAGCGTCAATGGGCAACAGCCAACCCAACTTCATCCACATCGGTCCGGGAAAGACCGGATCGACGTGGCTGCACGAGGTCCTGATCCGGCATCCCCAGATCTTCATGACCGAGGCCAAGGACCTTTACTTCTTCGACCGCTACTACGAGCGCGGCCTCGATTGGTACCTCGGGCAGTTCGACGGCGCCGGGCCTGAGCACAAGGTGGTCGGCGAGGTGTGCCAGCACTACCTCTTCAGCGCCGACGCGCCGAAACGCATCCACGAGTGCCTGCCGGACGCGCGCCTCATGGTCACGCTGCGGGAGCCGGCGGCGCGGGCGTTCTCCGCATACCTGTACCAGTCCAAGCACGGCGTGCTAACCGGCACGTTCCGCGAGGCCCTCGACGCCGGTGAGGGGCTGCTCAATCCGTCGCGCTACGCGACCCATCTGAAGCGGTACCTGGAGTACTTCGACCGGTCCGCCATCTACGTCGGGCTGTTCGACGACCTGTCAAAGGATCCGCAGGGTTTCATCGACCCGCTGCTGACCTGGCTCGGTGTGGATCCGATGACTCTGGACGAGGCACTCGTCAAGGAACGACTGCCGGCCAGCGGCGCCCGCTCGACCGCTCTCGCGCGCACGGTCCGCGACGCGGCGGACTGGGCCAGGCGTCGCAACGCCGCCACCCTGGTCGGACGGATCAAGCGCGCTCCGCTGGTGCACAAGGTGCTGTACAAGCCCCTGGGTGGGGGCGGCGGCCCGAAACCCACGATGTCTCCCGACGAGGCCCAGATCGTCCGCGAACAGCTGACCCCGGAGATCGTCGAACTCGAGGATCTGCTCGGCATCGACCTGCGCAAGCGCTGGAACTGGGCCGGTCAGTGAACGAGCGCAGCGGGCGAACCAGGGGCCACAGTGCCCGAGGCACCGAGGGCGCCGGGGTGTACGGGTGACCCTGCCGAACGTCTTTCTGATCGGGGCCCCGAAGTGCGGTACGACGTCGATCGCCCGCTGGCTCGGCGATCACCCGGCGGCGTACCTGTCCGTCCCTAAAGAGCCGTTCTTCTGGGCGGCCGACTACCCACGGATGCGTGCGCATTATGGGTTCGAGACACGGGCGTCGTACGAGGGGCTCTACGCCTCGCCCAAGGCGCAGCAGGCCGTCGTCAAGGTGGACGGCTCCACGAACTACCTCTACTCGCAGACTGCGGTACCTGACATCGAGGCGGCGGTCGCCGATGCCCGCTTCGTCGTCGCCCTGCGTAACCCCGTTGATCTGTTGATCAGCTATCACCGCACCCAGTTGGTCGCACTCAACGAGAGCGAGCCCGATTTCGCCACCGCGTGGCGGCGCAGCGTCGACGGAGGTCTACCAGCCACCGATCCGCTCGATCCCAAACTGCTCGACTACCCCCTGGTCGGGCGACTGGGTGCGGCACTCGAGCGGCTTCTGGACACCGTGCCCCGGGAGCGGGTACACGTCGTCATGCTCGACGACCTGGCCCGCGATCCCAGCGGCACCTGGGTGGCGCTGACCGCCTTTCTGGGGCTGGACGCGCTGCCGGAGCCGAGCTTCGACGTTCACAACGCCAGCAACAAGACGGCCCGCTCGGCCGCCCTGCGCCGTCTCACGCACCGACCCCCGCCGGTGTTGGAAGCTCCGATCCGCCGATTGCGGCAGTGGTCGAGAACCACCAAGAACCCCCTCGTCGCCGCGACCAAGGCACGGATGTGGCGCTCGGCCGAGACCCCTCAGGTGGATGCGGAGATCAGAGCCGAGGTGGGCGCGTACCTCCAGCCGGACGTGGCCAAGCTCGCACTGGTCCTGGGGCAGGATCTGTCACTGTGGCCTACCGCAGGACGGTAGTGTCGGCAGCCGTTCGGACCCCGGCGGCTCTGATCGGTCTGAATGGCATGGGAAGGGATCTGCTCCGGCGATGCTCGTGTTGCACGTGCAAGAGACCCCTCCGGGGGGCGTCGTCAACTACCTCAGGGAGCTCACCGGCGAACAGGCGAGCCGTGGGCACGAGGTACACCTGCTGTCGCCGGTGCCGGAACTGGGCTGGCAAGGTGTCATCCAGCACCACTGGGTATTGGCCCGCAAACGCCCTCTGAGCTACCCCCCCGCGGTCGTGCAGTTTCTGCGCACGGTGCGCCGCCTGCGGCCCGACGTGATCCACCTGCATTCGTTCTGGGCCGGCCAGTTCGGCCGCCCGCCGCTGCTCTCGAAGCTGGTCACGGCGCCGATCGTCTACCAACCGCACGCGTGGTCGGTCGATCTGCACGACGACCCTCGCTTCCGGCGGCTGGTGTGGGCGGTGGAACGGCGGGCAAGCCGGTCCACCGATGGGATGGTGGCCAACTGCTGGGATGAGATCGCCGAAGGTCACAGCGCGGGAATCCGGACTCCGGGCCGAGCCCTCGGCGTACCCCTGAATACCGACCACTTCCATGTCGCCGAGTCCGGCTCCCGCGCTCGGTACCGGGACGCCCTCAACCTCACCGGGCCGCGCGTGGTTCTCTGCCTCGGCCGCATCACCCGACAGAAGGGCCAGGACCAACTGGTCGCCGCCTGGGAGGCCAACCCCATCCCGGACACTGAGTTGATCTTCGTCGGCACCGGCGACGTCACGCACCTGCGCGAACTCGCGCCGACCCAATGGGACAAGACCGTGCGCAGCTTCCCCGCCCAAATCGATGTCCGGCCGTGGATCTGGGCTTGCGACGTCCTCGTCCAGCCCTCCCGGTACGAGACGGTCGGCCTTTCGATCGCCGAGGCGATGTCCTGCGGCCGCCCGGTCGTTGCCACCAGCGCCAACGGCGTGTCGGAGGTCGTCGGGGGGGACCCGCCGCTGGCCGGCGGGGCGGTGGTGCCGCTGGGCGCGATGGACGCGCTGCTCCGGGAGTGCCTGCGCCGCCTCGATGATCCGGAACTGTGGGAACGTGAGGCGCGGCAGGCACGTCACCGCGCCGAGGCGCAGTTCTCTCCGTGCCACGTGGTGGACCAGCTGGACCTGGCCTACGACGAGGCTCGACAGGCGGTGGCGGTCCGATGACGACCCGCCCCAACTTCCTGGTCGTCGGTGCGGCTCGCTCCGGCACAACGGCGCTCGTCGAAGGTCTGCGCAATCACCCGCAGGTGTTCCTCACCATGCCGAAGGAGCCGCACTACTTCGCCCTGCACGGGCAGAACGTGGACTTCCGCGGACCTGGCGACGACGCGACGATCAACCGCGTCGCGGTGACCGACTACGACGACTACCTGGCGTTGTATCCGGCGGCGCCGGACTATCTCGCCCTCGGCGACGGATCGGTGTCCACGCTGTACTACGCCGAGGCCGCCGTCCCGGAGATCCTTCGGGTGAACCCCGAGATGCGGCTGGCAGTCATGCTGCGAGATCCCGTGGACCGCGCGTTCTCCAGCTTCCAGTACCTGCGCGCCCGCGGGTTCGAGCCGCACGAGGACTTCATGGCCGCCCTCGACGACGAGCCGGACCGGATCCGGGACAACTGGCATCACCTGTGGCACTACACCGCCATGAGCCTGTACGCCGACGGCCTGCAAACGCTGCGGGAAGGGCTCGGGGCCGAGCGGGTCGGGGTCTGGTTCTACGACGACCTGGATCGAGACGCCGACGCGACGATCAGCAGGGTGCTGCGGTTCCTCCA
>JACCXW010000030.1 GCA_013696785.1 Geodermatophilaceae bacterium
GTTCCGCACCGTGGACCGTCGGCGGCGGACAGACCAACACCCGAATTCCCTTCTTGGCCGAGAGCACGTCGACGGCTCCGTCCTCATAGGACGGTGCGACGACGACCTCGGTGAAGACGTCGAGCACGCGCTCGGCCATGGCGCGGCTCACGGGCACGTTCGCCGCGATGACGCCACCGAAGGCGGAAACCGGGTCACAGGCGTGCGCCTTGTCGTACGCCGCTGCGACGTCCACGCCCACCGCGATCCCGCATGGATTGGCATGTTTGATGATCGCGACACAAGGACCGTCCTGGTCGTAGGCCGCCCGGCGTGCCGCATCGCTGTCGACATAGTTGTTGTACGACATCGCCTTGCCGTGCAGCTGCTCCGCGTTCGCCAGGCCCGGTGGTTCGCCCTCGCGCACGTAGAGAGCCGCCCGCTGATGCGGATTCTCGCCGTACCGCAACACCTCGGCGCGTTCCAACGAGACGCTGAGGTACGGCGGCAGCTCCTCCTCTGTCACGCGTGCCGGCGCGCCGACGAACCAGTCGGCCACCGCAGCGTCGTACGCCGCGGTGTGGGCGAAGGCCTCCGCCGCCAGGTCGCGCCGAGCAGCGAGATCGAACCCTCCACTGTGGACAGCGGCGACGATCTCGGGGTAGCGGTTCGGGTCGACGACGACCGCAACGGAGGGATGGTTCTTCGCCGCGGCGCGGACCATGGCCGGGCCGCCGATGTCGATCTGCTCGACGACGTCGTCCTCTGCCGCCCCGGAGGCGACGGTCTCACGGAACGGATAGAGGTTCACGACGACCAGATCGAACGGTTCGATGCCGAGGTCCGTGAGTTGCGCCAGATGCGCGGCCTTTCGCCGGTCGGCCAGGATGCCCGCGTGCACGACGGGATGCAGTGTCTTGACCCGCCCGTCCAGGCACTCGGGAAACCCGGTCAGATCTTCGACCGCGGTGACGGCGACGCCGATGTCGCGTAGCTGGGCCGCGGTCGAGCCGGTCGAGACGATCTGGACACCAGCGGCGTGCAGTGCCGTGCCGAGTTCGGCCAGGCCGGTCTTGTCGTAGACGCTGATCAGCGCCCGGCGTATCCCCAGCTGAGTCACGGAATGGTGACCTTCCTTCCACTGACGCGGTAGCCCTCACGAAGCATCCGCCCGACCGTCGCAACGAGCATCTCGCGCTCGACCACCTTGATCCGCTCGTGCAGACTGTGCTCGTCGTCGTCGTCGATCACGTCGACGGGACGCTGCGCGATGATCGGCCCCGTGTCGACGCCGGCATCGACGAGGAACAGTGTGCAGCCGCTGACCTTGACGCCGTGGGAGAGTGCGTCGCGTGGGCCGTACATGCCCGGGAAAGCCGGCAGCAGCGCCGGATGGCTGTTGACGAACCGGCCGCCGAAGCGATCCAGGAAGGCCGGACCGGCCAGTTTCATGAAGCCGGCCGAGACGACGAGGTCCGGCCGGAACTCCGCGCATCGATCAGCGAGCGCGCGGTCCCACGCCGCCCGTTCGTCGTGGTCGTGGACCCGGCAGACGAACGTGGGGACGCCGGCCGCCTCCGCTCGGCGCAGACCGCCACAGCCGCCCCGATCGGCACCCACCGCGACCACGACGGCACCGTACGACGGGTCCGCCGCGGCATCGAGAAGGGCCTGCAAGGTGCTGCCGGTCCCGGAGACGAGAACGACCAGGCGGGCGGGCACCGGATGAGTCTCCCCGATCCCGCATCAACGACGCCAACACCGACCCCGTAGGAGCGGGCGCCGAATCAGCCAGAACAGGACCGCTGAGGCCTGGGAGCGGCGCGGCCTTCCCGCCAGCGCAGCACGCCAGCCGTCAAGGCAGCCACAGCCGCGAACTCTGCCGCCGCATAGGTGCCGACCACCCAACCGCTCGGCCCGATGGTGGCCAGCTGGCCGGAGCCGAGCGGTCCACCCGCTGCATAGGCCGCTACACCGAGCAACATCCCCGACAGCACACCGCACAACCCCGCCCACAAAGCTGTCGTGAACGGGCCACGCTCGTCGTCGGCGTCCAGCCGGCGGACCAGCACAGCTCCGATGGCGATGCCTGCCAGCAGGGGGATGAGCAAGGCCGCGAACGGTGGCTGCCCGCCGTCGGGGAGTGCGGCCAGCAACGGGAAGGCGGGCACGGTGTCCAGATGCACCTCGAATGCACCGACCGTGGTTCCCTGCCCGAGGGAGAAACCGGGACCGACCCCGGCCGATGCCGCGAACACGGCGGCGTTGGGCAGCAATAGCAGTGCGACCAGCATCAGGCCGACCGCCCCGGTCCACGTGGGAGCCACGGCGCGTGACAGTTCGGCATAGCGGCCCATGTCGAGGGACAGCGCTATCGCGACGGTGAGCGCGCCGCCTGCCGCGAGCGCCAGACAACCGGCCATCACGGCCGCGGCGACAGCCCGCCGGGGACCCCGGATCCCGACGATCGGGAGTTGGCCGAGCCCGCTCACCCGCACGACCCCGACCGCGCCGGCGACGG
>JACCXW010000044.1 GCA_013696785.1 Geodermatophilaceae bacterium
CCTGTACCTGGCGTTGCACCCGACCGGGATCGCTGACCTGCACGGGGGGTGGCTGCTGGGTGTGATCCGTCCACTGGTTGCCGTCCCACCAGCGTTGCGCCGCGGCCCCCGACGGATCGGCGTACCAACCAGGCTGGGGCTGGCTCATCGCCGCGCCGGTTCGTCGTCGGTGCTCATGGCGGGGAGCCTAATGCTGCACAGCATCTGGACGCGTGGTGTCGGCTATGGGAGGTTCAGCCGTCACGGGGCGCGGCCAGCAGGGTGGCGTTCGCCGGCGAGATGCGACGTTGTGAAAGTCCGGTTCCGAGCCGTTCCGCTGGCTGCCTTGACCGCTGCCCTGCTCACCGTTGCGGTGGCAGTTCCGGCCGAGGCGAGCGCGCCCGAGGACGCGCTGTGGATGGCGCAAGAGACGAGTCCCCGCTACGGGAACGGCTACCCCGACGCCATGGGTCTGGACCCTAGGACCGGACGCATCCACGTAGCCGGCTACGCGCTGCGCGGCAATGAGTTCGAGAACTACGACTACGTCACCGTCAGCTACGACTCGCAAGGCGCGCGGATCCGGACCCGCACGTCGAGCATCGCCAACACCCCTGACTTCCTCCAGGATGTGGCCGTCGATCCGAGTTCCGGGTCCTACTTCGTCACCGGGTATTGCTGCAACGTCGTCAAGGCGCACACGGTGGCCTACGGGCGGTCCGGGAACGTGCTCTGGGACGTCATCTACGAGGATCCGACGCAGATCGGCAGTTACGGGTACTCAGTCGCCGTGGACCCCGTCCGCGACCGCGTCTACCTCGGCGTGAGGGGCAGCGGCAGCCCGGACAAGGCAACGGTCGTTGCGCTCAGCAAGGCCACCGGAGAGCAACTGTGGACCAGCAGCGTCGACTTCGACTACGGATCCCTTCCGACCGGGTTGGGCTGGCCCCAGGTCGCCGTCCATCCCGGCACCGGAACGGTAGTGCTGTCGACGCAGAACCTCGGAGCCCTCGGGAGCATCGACATCGAGGCCGCCGCGTTCGACAGCTCCGGACAGAGCCTGTGGAACAGCCGGTACGACGGTCCACGATCCGAGGACGACGGATCCGAGGACGTGATCATCGTCGGCGACACGATCTACGTCGTGGGCAACAGCGACCGGGACATCGCCACGGTCACCTATGACCTGGACGGCAACCAGAAGTGGGCGGCGACGTACGGCCTGGCGAGTAGAACCGACTTCGGAGCGGACATCGCGGTGGATCCGGTGACCGGAGCCGTCCTCGTCACCGGACGGACGTATCTCCAGGGTGGTGGCAGACGAGGGGACCCAACTGTGCTCACCCTGGCCTACGACTCCTTGGGAGGACAGCTCTGGACGGCGTTGTCCGAGGTGGGCAGCGGTGTGGCCGTCGCGGTCGATGCGACCCGCGGAGTCGCCTACGTCGCGGGCGACACTCGGCAGGAGTGGACGACCATTGCCTACGCGATCGCCGACGGCACGGTGCTACGCACGGACATCCTCGACGAGCCGACGGCGAATCTGCGGGGTGCTCCAGCGGACATTGCGGTCGACTCACGAAACGGCAATGTGTACCTCACCGGGAACTACCCGAGCCCGAACGATGTCCAGGTCATCACCTTCACCACGCTGGGGTATCCGCCCGCTGGCTGATCGGGGCCTGTCACGCTGGAGCCGTGGCCGCCGCTGAGTTCGATCTGCTGGCCGGGTGGACCTCGCTGACCGGCTCGAGCGAAGGGTCCCATCTTCTCTGGACAGATCTGATAAATCGTTGGAGCGAGCCCCACCGGCGGTATCACGGCCTAGCCCACCTCGTCGCAGTACTGTCCCTTGTGGACGGTCCCACCTCTTCGGACGCGGTACGCCTGGCCGCCTGGTATCACGACGCGGTCTATGACCCGACCCGGTTTGACAACGAGGAATGCAGCGCCGAACTGGCCGCGGCGACGCTGCCCACCGTTGGCGTCGATCGGGCAACGGTTGCCGAAGTCAGCCGGCTGGTCCTGGTGACGAGGACGCACCAGTACGACGCGGCGGACACCGATGCCGCGCTGCTCTGCGATGCCGACCTGTCCATACTTGCCGGGCCGGCGTCGGCGTACGTCGGGTACGCCAACGCGATCCGTGCCGAGTACGCGCATGTGCCGGATCCGGAGTTCCGGGCCGGTCGGACGAAGGTGCTGACCGAGCTGCTCGGCCGGAAGCGACTGTTCGGGACGGCTGCCTTCGCCGCACTGGAGTCGGCGGCGAGGGACAACATGCAGGCCGAACTCGCGCTGCTTCGGTCATAGCATGGCCCTCGTGCGCAACGCCTGGTTGATCGTCCTGCTGGTCCTGTGCGGCTGCGCATCCTCCGTATCCGGTCAGGGCAGCCCGGGCGACGCAGCGTCGCAGGAGGCCGCCGGTTACACCGCGGACGGCGACATCCCCGGTGTGCGCACGCTGGACTCCCCGCGGACAGCTCACACTGCCGAGGATGTGGAGTACGCCGAATCCCCGCCGTACGGGGACGACCACGACCCGGTGTGGGCGGACTGCACCGGCAGTGTGTACCCGGACCCCGTCCGGTCGGAGAACGCGGTGCACTCGCTGGAGCACGGCGCCGTCTGGGTGACGTACTCACCGGATCTGCCGGCAGACGATGTCGACTCGCTGCGGGCGCTGGTCGAAGGGGTCGAGTACACACTGATGAGCCCGTACCCGGGCCTGGAATCGGCCGTGTCTGTGCAGTCGTGGGCGCGCCAGCTGCCGGTCGAATCCGCCGACGACCCGTTGCTGACGGCGTTCCTGCGGATCTACCGGATGAACCCCGACATCACCCCGGAACCGGGCGCGACCTGCTCCAGCTCCGATTTCGCCGCCTCGCCGCGAGGCCCCGACTCGTGAGCCGGGCTGTCACGGTCCGCCGGTAGGACTGCCCCCGCCGTGCTTGCGCCGCCGTAGCCCCGCGGCGTACAGCCGGCGCACCAGCTGCTGACTCGGCACCGGCTCGGCGCCCAGTGCCAACGCGTCGTCGTACAGGTCCGACGGCAGGTCGTAGTGGTCCCGCTCGAAACCGCGTTCCGATACGCCGAGGCGGCGGGCGAACTCGTGCAGTTCGTTGAAGCTGAGGTCGCTGCACAGGTGTGACCAGCGCCGACCTCGAGCAGGCCAGACCGGTCGGTCGATCATGATGCCCACGACCCGACTCTTTCATGCCGAAAGGGGCGGCCCCGCTGTCGCGGGACCGCCCCCTCCGTGGCTGATGCAGGGACTTAGAAGTCCATGCCTCCCATGCCGCCCATGTCCCCGCCGCCACCGCCGCCGCCAGCCGCAGCCTTCTCAGGCTTGTCGGCGATAACGGCCTCGGTGGTCAGGAACAGCGCCGCGATGGACGCGGCGTTCTGCAGTGCGGAGCGGACGACCTTCGCCGGGTCCGGGATTCCGGCGGCGAGCATGTCGACGTACTCCCCGGTCGCGGCGTTGAGGCCCCAACCGGTCTCCAGCCCGGCAACCTTCTCCGCGACGACGCCACCTTCGAGGCCGGCGTTGATCGCGATCTGCTTGAGCGGAGCTGACAGTGCGACGCGGACGATGTTCGCCCCGGTCGCCTCGTCGCCTTCGAGGTCCAGCTTGTCGAACGCGGTACGCCCGGCCTGCGCCAGGGCGACGCCGCCTCCGGCGACGATGCCCTCCTCGACGGCAGCCTTGGCGTTGCGCACTGCATCCTCGATGCGGTGCTTGCGCTCCTTGAGCTCCACCTCGGTGGCGGCACCGGCCTTGATGACCGCGACACCGCCGGCGAGCTTGGCCAGCCGCTCCTGCAGCTTCTCCTTGTCGTAGTCGGAGTCGCTCTTCTCGATCTCGGAACGGATCTGGTTGACCCGGCCGGCGATCTGGTCGGAGTCACCAGCACCCTCGATGATGGTGGTCTCGTCCTTGGTGGTGACGAACTTGCGGGCCCGCCCCAGCAGCGTGAGGTCCGCGTTCTCGAGCTTGAGACCGACCTCTTCGCTGATGACCTGGCCACCGGCCAGGATCGCGATGTCCTGCAGCATGGCCTTGCGGCGGTCCCCGAAGCCGGGAGCCTTCACCGCGACGGACTTGAACGTCCCGCGGATCTTGTTCACGACCAGGGTCGCGAGGGCTTCGCCCTCGACGTCCTCGGCGATGATTGCCAGCGGCTTGCCCGACTGCATGACCTTCTCCAGCAGCGGGAGCAGGTCCTTGACCGAGCTGATCTTGGAGTTGACGATCAGGATGTAAGGATCGTCGAGCACGGTCTCCATGCGGTCGGTGTCGGTGACGAAGTACGCCGACAGGTGGCCCTTGTCGAAGCGCATCCCCTCGGTGAGCTCCAGCTCGAGGCCGAAGGTGTTGCTCTCCTCGACGGTGATGACACCTTCCTTGCCGACCTTGTCCATCGCCTCGGCGATCAACTCACCGATGCTGGAGTCGGCCGCGGAGATCGACGCCGTACTGGCGATCTGCTCCTTGGTCTCGACGTCGACGGCCGTACGGCTCAGCTCTTCGCTGACCGCTGCGACAGCCTTCTCGATGCCCTTCTTCAGCTCCATCGGGTTCGCGCCGGCAGCGACGTTGCGCAGCCCCTCGCGGACCAGAGCCTGGGCGAGCACCGTGGCCGTCGTCGTACCGTCACCGGCAACGTCGTCGGTCTTCTTGGCAACTTCCTTGACGAGCTCGGCCCCGATCTTCTCCCACGGGTCTTCGAGCTCGATCTCCTTGGCGATCGACACACCATCGTTGGTGATGGTCGGTGCGCCCCACTTCTTCTCCAGCACCACGTTTCGGCCCTTGGGACCGAGGGTCACCTTGACGGCGTCGGCGAGGATGTTCATCCCCCGCTCGAGGCCGCGTCGTGCCTCCTCGTCGAACGCGATCATCTTTGCCATGCGGCTGTGTCCTCCATGATTGGACTTCTGTGTGGTCGGGCAGGGTGCCCGCGACGGACGGAACGAACCACGGGGGAGTGTCCCGCCGTGACCGGATCCTCACCATCCCGACCAGGGATCTGGCTGGCACTCACATAAGGAGAGTGCTAACTCAGGTTTAGCACTCGACCGGGTCGAGTGCAAGCTTGCATGGCGTGAACATCTCTGCGCGGGGAATGCTTCCGGCATGACCACAACAGACATTGCCTTACCGGTTGGCCGCATCCCGCGAGTAGGGCTGGGGACGTGGCAGCTGCGCGGCGCGGATGCCCGATCGGCCGTCGTCGCCGCCCTCGACGTCGGCTACCGGCACATCGACACGGCAACCATGTACCGGAACGAAGCCGAGATCGGCGCGGCCCTGGTCGAGAGCGGGGTGGCACGGCAGGAGGTCTTCCTGACCACGAAGATCCCGGCGGAGGGCTTCTCGGATGCCCGCCGGGTGCTGGATGAGAGTCTGTCGGCGCTGGCTGTCGACGCCGTCGACCTGTGGCTGGCGCACTGGCCGCCGTCGGACATCGTCGCTGCGTGGCAGACGATGCGGGGACTGCGCGACGAAGGGCTTGCCCGGGCGATCGGGGTCAGCAACTACTCCCCCGCCCAGGTCGACGCGCTGATCGCGGCGACCGGGGAGGCGCCGGCGGTGAACCAGATTCGCTGGAGTCCTTCGGACTTCGACCGGGCGCGGTTGGAGCACAGCCACGCTGCGGGCGTCGTACTGGAGGGGTACAGGGCGTTCAAGTCCGGTGCCCTGACCGATCCCGTCGTGGAACAGATCGCCCGGTCCGTGGGCCGTACGCCGGCGCAGGTGGTACTGCGCTGGCACATCGAGCACGACGTGGTGGTGATCCCGAAGTCCTCGCAGCGGGAGCGGCTGGCGTCGAACTTCGACGTCTTCGACTTCACGCTCAGCGCCGACGAGGTGGCCCGCATCGACGCCCTCGCCCACTGACCCGACTCTCCCGCGACTTTGCCCCCGGCAGCCATCGACACGCCGCAGAACCAACGGCGTGTCGCGGTCCTCAGGGGGCGAGGTGAGCGGTTCGCCGCTGTCGGCGCGCGAGGGCGGCCTGGAATCTGGCCGCCGTCTCGGCCGGTCGAAGCGTGACGTCCGCCCAGGTAAAGCGAAGCACCGTGAACCCAAGGCGTTCGAGGCTTTCCTGCCGCAGCTTCTCCCGTCGCAACACGGTGGCGTCGGCGTACTTGTTCAGGCCATCTGCCTCCCCGACCACCGCCCCGTCCTCCCACCAGAAGTCGACCCGCGTGCGCCCACCATCGGCGAGGACGATCTCGTGCTGAAGTACCGGCGCCGGCACGCCGTAGCGGTGGAGGCAGAGCCGCCCGAGTGACTCCAGTGGCGACTCCGACCCCGGGTCGGCGAAGGCAAGAACCTCGGCGGCGCGCTTCGTACCGGGCCAGCGGCGGCAATCAAGCATGACGGCGTTCAGGTGTTCTCGCTGCAGCAGGTGATGGTGCAGCGCGTAGTCAGTCGGGATGAGCGCCGCGCCGAACCGCCGATTGCGGGCGAGGTCGACGAGGGTCCGCGCCACCGAGGTGGTCGGAAAGCCGCTCACCGTAGTGACATGACCGACGGGGAGCCCAGCTCGGTGCACGTGCACGCCGTCGTAGTCCCGATGTGACCGGCGTTCCGGGGTCATGGTGAGGATCACCCGGCAGTCCGCACGGACGTCCACGGGCAATCCGTGTAGCAGGGCAGCGGTTTCGTGGCTGCACACACCGTTGTCATGCAGGGCGAGCCGAACGGCGGCCACCTCACGAAGCGGCTGCGGAATTTCGGGATCGAGGCGCTCGCTCTCGGCGTACACACCGCGCCGTACCCGCTCCCACGATCCCGAACGGAGCAGGAATCCGGTGTCACTGCGCACGAAGCCGGCGCTCGTGGCCTGCTGCGGCGTGAACACGCCGTGCTGTTCGAGGATGAGATCCTCTAGGACGACGTCGGGCATGGGCGCAGACTGCCCGCGTTCGGCTCGAGGCATGAGCCGGTGCGCACAGGTCTGCCGGCGATCCACAATCTCCCGCGCGGAGCACCGCCGGTCGTTCCGATCGGCTAGCTTACCCCGCCCCGATCTTGCCCCCCGGGTGCGACGACACGCCGCGCCGGGCACGGCGTGTCCCGGCGTACCGGGGGCAACGTGGGTGGGCGGGTTAGTCCATGAGGCCGGCGGCGCGGACCGCCTTCAGCGTTGGCGCGATCGTGACCGACGGACCCACCAGACCCGCCACCGCGTCGAGGGTTTTGAGGCCGTCGCCGGTGTTGTAGATGACGGTCTCGGCGCCGGGGTCCAGCGCCCCCGAGGCCAGCAGCCGGCGCAGTACGGCGACGGTGACCCCGCCGGCGGTCTCGCCGAAGATGCCCTCGGTGCGGGCCAGCAGCCGGATGCCCTCGCGGATCTCGTCGTCCCCGACCGCGGCGATCGACCCACCGGTACGCCGTACCGCGTCGAGTGCGTACGGCCCATCGGCCGGATTTCCGATGTTCAGCGACTTCGCGATCCCGGTCGGTCGCACCGGTTGGACCACGTCGTGCCCGGCTTCGAAGGCCACAGCGATCGGCGCGCACCCAGCCGATTGCGCGCCGAACACCCGCCACTCAGACGGGTCCACGAGCCCGGCCGCGACGAACTCCCGGAACGCCTTGTCGATCTTCGTGAGCAGGGACCCGGAAGCCACCGGTACGACGATCTGCTCGGGCAGCCGCCAGCCCAACTGCTCGGCCGTCTCGTACCCCACCGTCTTGGAGCCCTCGGCGTAGAACGGCCGGACATTCTGGTTGACGAATGCAGTGCCTTCGAACTCGTCGGTCTCGGCCAGCTCGCTGGTCAGGCGGTTCACGTCGTCGTACGAACCGTCGACCGCGACCAGGGTGCCGCCGTAGATGGCGCTCTGCACGATCTTGCCGGGCTCCAGATCCGCCGGGATGAACACCACCGAGGACATCCCCGCCCGTGCGGCATGCGCGGCCACGGAGTTCGCCAGGTTGCCGGTCGATGCGCAGGCCAGCCGGTCGTACCCGAAGCCGCGTGCTGCGGTCGCGGCCATCGAGACGACCCGGTCCTTGAACGAGTGCGTCGGGTTCGCGCTGTCGTCCTTGACCCACAGCGACCGCATGCCGAGCGCCTCAGCCAACCGGTCGGCGCGGACCATCGGCGTCCAGCCCGGGTTCAGCGACACCCGCGATGCCGGGTCCTGCCCGACGGGCAGCAGTCCGGCGTACCGCCACACGTTCGGTGGCCCCCCCTCGATCTGCGCTCGGGTGACGGAGGCAAGGGCGGCGGCGGCGTAGCCGACCTCGAGCGGGCCGAAGCATTCCGCGCAAGCGTGGACGGGGCTGAGCGGATATCGAGCGCCGCAGTTTCGGCAGACGAGCCCGTCGGCGGGACAGTCGACCAGGGAAGCGGTAAGCGTCATCAGGGCGGGGCCTCTCCTCATCTTTCCCGCGCCAATGCGCGGGACGGAATTGGCACCTGTCGTGATCGGCCTCGCCGGGCGGTGAGGAATCACGGTGGTTGCCGGGGCTTCAACGGGCCGTTCCCTCTGCCCCTCGGGATGAGATGTTCAGTTGTGCCGATCAGTGTAGGCGCTGCGACCGGAGCCCCATCCGGGCGTCAGGACACGATGTCCTTGCGGCCGAAGTGCCAGAACGCGATGGCGAGGAACACCGCCGAGTACGCGAGCGTCTGGAAGCAGCCGGTCAACATCTCGTCGGTCTGCATGGGCTCCGACAAGGTCCCCAGCCACGCGAACTGGTTTTCCGTCGGCAGGTAGTTGCGGATGTCGCCGAGGGCCTCGATGGCGTCGAGGATCGCGGCGATGATCATCATGAACACCGCACCACCCACGGCGGCCAGCGGCGCGTCGGTGATGACCGAGAGCATGAACGCCAGCGAGCCGACCGTCAGCAGGGTGAACGCCAGATAACCGACGATGGCCAGCAGCCGGAGCACCGCGTCGCCCTGATCCAGGGTGATGCCCACCGGCGTCCGCACCGGATCCCAGCCGTACACGACCGCCCCAGCGGCAAGGGACACCAGGGTCAGCGTGACCAGGGCGCTGACCGACATGATCGTGGCGACGGCGAATTTCTGCCGCAGCAGCCGGCCACGCGGCACCGGCGCGGCGAGGAGGTAGCGCAGGCTGCCCCAGCTCGCCTCGCTCGCGATCGTGTCGCCGAAGAACAGCGCATAGACCACCACGAGGAAGAAACCTGTCGTCGCGAACATGACGAACAGCACGAAGTTCAGCGATCCGGACGTCGCGACGTCGACGAGGTTGACCTGCGGATTGCCCTCCTCGAACTCCTCGGATCCCACCGAGAATGCGAGGATCAGCAGCAGGGGCAGGACGACGAGAAACGCGAACGTCGCCTTGGTCCGCCGCCGCTTGAGCTGCCGGATCAACTCCACCCGGATGCCCAGCGTCACACCCGGGCGGTACCCCGCGGCCGCGCCGGTAACGTCAGTCGACGTCATGCCGGCCCTCCCCCACCAGAGCGATGAACACGTCCTCGAGCCGACGCCGTGGCGTGAACCGTTCGACGCCGACACCTGCCCCGACGAGTTCGCGGACGAGACTGCTGCGCTCGGTCCCGTTCATCTCCACGATCACACCGTCCGCCGTGCTCTCCACACTGTGTACGCCGGCCAGCCCGGACAGCACCCGCACCGCCGCCGGGCGGTCGTCCACACCAATGAGCACCGAGGAGGATTCCCCGACGACCTCGCCGACGGTGCCCTGCGCAACGAGTTGCCCCTTGTGCATGACCACCACGTGCGTACAGGTCTGCTCCACCTCGGCCAGCAGGTGACTCGACACGAGAACTGTCCGCCCGGTGCCGTCGGCGTAGCGGCGCAGGACCTCACGCATTTCGCGAATCTGCGGTGGATCCAAGCCATTGGTGGGCTCGTCGAGCACGAGCAGATCGGGCAGGCCGAGCATCGACTGCGCGATCGCGAGCCGCTGGCGCATCCCCTGGCTGTAGGTCCGCACCTTCTTGTTCACTGCGTCGGCCAGTCCTGATATCTCCAGCGCCTCCGCCAGATGCGCGTCCTCCGACGGTCTGCCGGTCGCTCGCCAGTACAGCGACAGGTTGTCCGCGCCTGACAGGTGCGGCAGGAACCCGGTGCCCTCCACGAAGGCGCCGAGTCGCGACAAAACAGGCGCGCCCGCGTGCACCCGGTGACCGAAGACGCGCAACTCCCCCTGGGTCGGCCGGATCAGCCCCATCAGCATCCGCAAGGTGGTGGTCTTGCCCGCACCGTTCGGACCCAGGAGCCCTACGACTTGGCCGGGTTCCACCCGGAATGACAGGTCTTGCACCGCCACGAAGCCGTCGCTGTACGCCTTGGTCAGGCCGGTCGTGACCAGCGGCACGCCGAGCAACTCACTGTCCACATCGGACACTTCGCTGCCGCGCCGACGCCGAAGCAGGAGCCAGCCAGCGACGCTCGCAACGGTCGCAAGCCCGAGTACACCGAGCACGGCCGGTATCCAGGGCGTCGACGTGCCCTCGAGAGGCTCTCCAGCGACGACCGGGAGGCTGATGGCGCCTCCTGCACTCGCGAGGGCGATCTCGTAGACGATGGGCTGCACCGGCGTGAGGTACGCCTGGTCCGTGGTCGCCAGCACGAGGCGCATCGCATGGCCGACTTCGAATCGGTAGGCGATCGCCGGCAGTGTGATCTGAACCGGCGCGGCACCGTCCACAGTGGACGGCAGCCCACTGATCCTGATCGGTGCCACCAGGCCTTGCGGGAGCGCCGCCTGTCCGTCCGCGTCGATGTCGTACAGCTTCGCGAACAGCACAGCCTCGCCGGCCGGCGCGGCGATCCGCACGGACACCGTCGGCGTGCCAACGACCTGCACCGGTTCGTCGAACACCGCGCTCTGGAAGGCCGCCGACTGGCCCGGTAGATCCAGCACGAGACCGTCGAGCAAGCTGGTGACCTGGGTGAGCCCGGGAAGGCTCGAGATGGCCGCCGGAGTGCCACCGGGCGGTGTCACCGCCAGTTGGGTGGGCCCGGCAAGTGGGATGTCGTTGCGTTCGGTACCGGCACCGGCACCGGCAAGTCCCGGATAGCCCTCGCTCAGCGTCGTCTGCGATGTCGGCCGGCCGTTGGTCGTGGACAGCCCGGTCACCTGCGCGTACTCGAAGCCGGTGCCAGGGTCGGCGCCCTCGCCCCGCAGGTGGAAGTCGAACCACTCCGTGCTCAGGTCGCGCAGCCGGCTGGTGTCTGCATCCGAACCCGCGGCGTCGTGCCCGCCGGTGAACCAGACCATCTTGACCGGAGTGCCGCTTGCGGCGATGCCGCGGGCGTTCGCGTCGGCCTCGGTGAGCGGGAACAGCGTGTCCGCCTCGCCCTGGATCAGCAGGGTCGGAGCGGTGATCCGGTCCAGGACCGAGGCCGGGCTGGAACGTTCCAACAGGGCGGCGGTCTCGGCAGAGAGCCGGCCGGTGGTGGCGGCGTCGGCGTACGCGGCACACACTTCGGGCCGGAACCGGCCGCAGACGGGGTTGGCGGCGTCACCAGTCGCGCCGCCCGTCGTCAGCCCGCCGTTCTGGGCGGCCAGGATCGCGGCCGGGTCAAGCGCGCTCCCGGAGGAGAAGAACAGCCCCGCCCAGAGCTTCTTGAACACCCCGTCCGTGGGCAGCGGACTCCCCGCGGCGGGGGTATCCGCCGTGGGCGCCCCTAGGGAATTGGGGAAGAACGCGCTGACCATGCTGTTCCAGGTGATCTGCGGGACGATCGCGTCGACGCGGTCGTCGTATCCGGCCGTCAGCAGCGACAGCGCCCCACCGTAGGACGGGCCGCTGATCCCGACCCGCGGATCGCCGGGCGCGTCCTGGATCACGTCCGCCCGCTCGGCCAGGACGTCGAGCAGTCGCCTCGCGTCCGCCACCTCGAAGTCGGGACTGTTCAACCCGATCTGCCCGGAACTCGTCCCGAAACCCCGCGCGCTGTAGGTCACGACGACGTAACCCCCGCCCGCCAACGCCTCCGCCTCCGCCTGCACGCTCTCCCGGGAACCGCCGAACCCGTGGGCGAGCACCACGGCGGCGGCCGGAGAGCTTTCGTCCACGCCGTCGGGAACGAAGATCATGGTGTCCAGCTGCACCTCGTCCGGGCCCGATCCCGACGCCACGGTCAGGTGTTCGGTGCGAAAGCCGCTCAAGCCCGAGGGTGCGATGACCGACCACGTCACGAGTCCGGCGAGCAGGAGGAGGACGGCGACGACGGCGATCTGGGTGCGACCGGACCACCGTCCTACGACCGACACGAGCCGGCGCAGTCGGGTCACCCGGCTCGCTCGATCATCAGGTCTCCTGGGGGCGGCGTGCGCGCCGCGGCAGATCTGCCGGCGGTCGGAGTCTCAGCGTACGACGCAAACACGGACCGCCCGCTAACCTCGGGCGCATGCCGAGACGACCTTGCCGTGGCTGAGCCGGACCGGCAGCTGCTGCTGCCCCTCGTGGAGCAGTCCGAGCAGGCTCTGCTCGCGCGGATCTCCGGGCTCGGCGACGACGACGCTGCCGGTGAAAGCGCCTTGCCGGGTTGGACCCGAGGGCACGTCCTGACCCACCTTGCGCGCAACGCCGAGACGCTCGCCGACATCCTCGACGGTGCTCGTCGCGGTGAGATCACGGCGATGTACGGCGGCAGCGTCGACGTACGCGACGCAGACATCGAACGCGGAGCAGGTCGATCTGTCCCGGAGCTCGTCGACGACGTCCAGCGCACGAGCAGTCGCCTACGCGAAGGGCTGCGCGCACTTGCCGAACCGGACTGGGGCCGTCAGTTCAAGAACCTGCGCGGCGAGCAACTCGACATCGAGGAGATCGTGACGATGCGCTGGCAGGAAGTCGAGATACACCATCTCGACCTGGCAGTGGGCTACCGCCCGGCGGATTGGCCGGCGGAGTTCGTCGAGCCGAACCTGGCCCGCCAGTTGGCGCGGCTGCCCGAACGCGCTCCGGGCGTCGCACGACCGGAGCTTGCACCGTACGACGTACTCGCCTGGCTCTACGGACGTGGCGGGCCGGGGCTTCCCGAGCTGCCGCCGTGGCCCTGACAGCGACGCCAGATCCGCCAGCGCTCTGGTAGGGATGGGTCATGCGAATCACGGGCCTCGTCACGACGCTTGGCGCCATTCTCCTGATCACGGTGACCGGCTGCGCGTCCACCGTCAGCGGGGAGGGACGCGCAGCCGCCGGCCAGACCGGGTCCGAGCAATCGGGCGACACCGGCGAGCCGTCCGACAGCACCGAGCCGTCGCAGACCACAGAATCCACTCAGTCGGGCAACGACGAGCTGGACTGCCCCGATGAGAGCGTCTCGCCCGCGGGGGCGCCGTACTGCTACACCGCGCCGGATCTCGACGAGGTGGACCTCGGCGACCCCACCGCGGGCGAGGAGGGATCGTTTCGGACCAGCTACGGCTTTGGTCCGACCGACCACATCGACGTCCAGGCGTACGCCGTGGCCATCGACACCGACGAGCTGAGCGACGAGGACATCATCGCCGAACTGGCCGGTGTCATCGCCGATCTGGAAGCAGGCGGGTTCGTGTTCGACGACGAGCCGACGTCGCTCGAGATCGACGACGCGCGCGCCTTCGCCTATGAGGGCGCATCGACGGATGGCACGCAGGACATCGTCACGCACTTCATCTTCCGCGGCCTCAACGAGGTGCAGGTCAACTGCGCCAGCATCGAGGAAACCGACGTGATCGACGCAGCGTGCGCCGGCGTGCTCGACAGCCTGCAGATCGTCGGCTGAACCGGACGGCCGAAAGGTCAGAGTTCGATGCCCAGCCTTCGCGCGGAGCGGGCTCGCTGCCGGGTGGCGCGCAAACGGCGCAGCCGCTTCACGAGCATCGGGTCGGCCGCGACCGCCTCGGGCCGGTCGATCAGGGCGTTGAGCACCTGGTAGTAGCGGGTCGTGGACATGCCGAAGAGGTCTCGGATGGCCTGTTCCTTGGCGCCGGCGTACTGCCACCACTGCCGCTCGAAGTTGAGGATCTCCCGCTCGCGCCGGTCGAGCCCGTCCGCGGATTCGGCGGCGGCCGACAACCGCTCGCCCCCCGCCTCGCGCGCTCCCACTGGGTCCATGCAGCTCCGATCGCGAATCACACGAATGTCATTCCGGCTGACAGACTAGGCCACGATGCGGGCGTGGCGGCTTTGCCACGCCCGCCCTCAGATCGCCGGCGCCACCAACTCGCGGCGGTTTCGCCGCAGCAGGTCGGCGGTGAAGACGGCCAGCGCCAGCCACACGAGTGCGAACCCCACCAGCCGTCCGGGCGGCAGCGGCTCACGGAAGACCAGTAGTCCGAGCGCGAACTGCATAACGGGCGCCAGGTACTGGAGCAGGCCCAACTGTGTCAGCGGCACGCGACGAGCCGCGGCCGCGAAGAACATCAAGGGCACCGCCGTAACGATTCCGCTCAGCACCATCAGCCCCGTGTGTGTCGCCGATACCTCGCCGAATGCCGCGTCGCCTCGCGCGTGCAGCAACACGAGCAAGCCCACTGCGGGGACGACGAGCACCGCGCTCTCGATCACCAGGCCCTCGGTCGCGCCGACCGGGGCGAGCTTCTTGAGCAGGCCGTAGAAGCCGAAGCTGAACGCCAATGCCAGCGCGATGAACGGCGGCCGGCCGTAGTCGACGGTGAGCACCGCAACGGCCACCGCCGCGAGGCCGACCGCGACCCACTGGATCGCGCGGAGCCGCTCGCCGAATACAAGGACACCGAGGGCAACACTGACCAGCGGGTTGATGAAGTAGCCCAGCGACGTCTCGACGACCTGCCCGCTGTTGACGCCGTAGATGTACGTGCCCCAGTTGACCGAGATCAGCAGCGCGGCGGCGACCAGGATCAACGCCGTGCGCCGGGTCCTGACCGCTGAGCGCACCGCTGCCCACTGCCGGCGTACGGCGACGATGACGGCGGTGAACACCAGCGACCACGCGATCCGGTGGCCGAGGATCTCCAGTGAGCCGGCCGGCTCCAGCAACGTCCAGTAGAGCGGGAACAGACCCCACAGCAGGTACGCCGCGACGCCGTAGGAGATGCCGCGCCGCGGGGTCACGGTCACGGGTGCGACGTTACGGCTCCCGCCGCTCAGTCCCGGGAGCGGTCACGGGGCAGGCCACTGCGCACGCCGGACATCGCGTCTGTGATCTGCCGCCAGGGAAGGCGGCCGAGTGATTCCCGAAGCCTGCGCAGGATCGAGCGGGCGTCCTCCGCGACGGCGGCCAGCGCCTGCCGTTGCGAGCGAAGGACCAGGAAGTGGTCCACCCCGCGGGCGGCGACCAGCCCGCCGAAGACTCCACCGGCACACGCCACACCGAGCAGTCGCCAGGCGATCCCGTCGGTCTGAACCGTCGCCACGCCGAAGACAGTCAGGGCGACCGTCACCGCGAGGGTCAGGCAGATGACGGCCAGCGCGCCCGCCGGTCCACGCTGGTGGGTCGGCCCGTACCTTTCGTAACGGGTGGCCGCTCCACCGACCGTGCCGGTGACCGCGACCAGGCAGATCATCATGGTCAAGCCCCAGACGGACACGGCACGGCTCCTTCTTGTCACTCTGACACCAGAGGCAACATCAGTAACATACCGACGGGGACTGTGCCACCGGCGCGGCCGCGCCGTGACGCAACCGTGTTCGACCACCCGATCCAGCCGCCCGCCGGCCACGGGCAGACTCAGGCGGTGCAGCCAGCGGCCCCTGACCCGAAACGCTGGCGGGCGCTGGCGGTCTGCCTCTGCGCCGGCTTCATGACCCTGCTCGACGTCAGCATCGTCAACGTCGCGCTGCCCTCGATCGAGTCCGGGCTAGGGGCCGGACCGTCGGACCTGCAATGGATCCTGACCGGATACGCCGTGGCGTTCGGGCTGGTGCTCGTGTCCGCCGGTCGACTCGGTGACGCACGCGGGCGCCGCCGGATGTTCCTGATCGGGCTACTCGTGTTCACGGCCGCTTCCGCGCTGGCCGGGCTTGCGCCCGGACCAGGTTGGCTGTCTGCGGCCCGCGTGGTGCAGGGCGTCGGCGCCGGGATCCTGAATCCGCAGGTGGCCGGATTCATCCAGGCGCTGTTCAGCGGTCCCGAGCGGGGACGGGCGTTCGGTCTCCTCGGCGCGTCGATCGGTCTGTCCACCGCCGCCGGACCGGTCGCCGGCGGCCTGATCCTGCAGCTCGTCGGCGGTGCGGACGCCTGGCGATGGATCTTTCTCGTCAACCTCCCCGTCGGTGCGGTGGTGCTGGTGCTCGCGCTGCGCCTGCTGCCCGAGACCGATCCCGGGCCGCGAGACAGCAGGCTGGACCCCGTCGGCGTCGTGCTCCTCGGCGCGGCCACCGTGCTGGTCCTGCTGCCGTTGATCGAGTCGCCTGACGCGGAGCTCACCTCCCGACCGTGGTGGCTGCTCGCCCTGGGCGTGCTCGTCCTCGCAGCCTTTTTCGGGTGGGAGCGGTGGCACGCGGCCCGGGGCGGTGCGCCGGTGGTCGATGTGACGTTGTTTCGGCGGCGCTCCTATGCGCTGGGCACCGCGTTGGCGCTGATGTACTTCGCCGGCTTCACGTCGATCTTCTTCGTGCTCACCCTGACCCTGCAATCCGGTTTGGGCTACAGCCCGTTGCTCGCCGGCCTCGCCGCGACACCATTCGCCTTCGGTGGCGCCATCGCGGCATTCACCGGCGGGCGGCTGGTGTCCCGCTTCGGTCGGGCCCTCGTCGCCGTAGGTCTAGTGCTGAGCATCCTCGGCGTAATGGCGACGGCGCTCGTCGTCGGACTCGTCCCCGGCGACCTGGTCGGCTGGGCGATCGTGGGTCCGCAGTTCGTCGCCGGCATCGGCAGCGGCCTGGTGATCTCGCCGAACCAGGCACTGACGCTCAGCGAGGTCCCCGTCGCCGGAGGTGGCAGCGCCGCCGGGGTGGTGCAGACCGGGCAACGGATCGGTACGGCGCTCGGCATCGCCCTGGTCGGTGCCGCCTTTTTCACCGCGCTGGCAGGCGGGAGTGACTACATCGCGGCGTTCAGCATCGCCCTGTACGTCGTCGCCGGCCTCATGGTCGTGGCACTCGGTGTCGCCGTAGTCGACCTCGAGCTGAGCCGGCGTACCGGCGTCCGCGCCCGTCTTTGACAAAGACTTCTTTGCAAAACTTCCTCTGCTAACGTGGCAAGGCCATGAACCAGGTCCAGCTTCACCATGACGCGGTGGCACTGACGGCCCATGACGCGGCGGCACTGAAGGCCCTGACGCATCCGCTGCGCGTCCAGATATTGGACGTGCTGCGCGCGGAGGAACAGGTCACCGCCACGTCACTGGCCGCGCAGCTGTCCGAGACCTCCGGTGCGACGAGCTACCACCTGCGCCAACTGGCACGGCGCGGCCTCATCGAGGAGGTTCCGGCCGCAGGGCGCGAGCGGTGGTGGCGGCTGGCCGCCGGCGGCAGCGCGGTCGACGCACGGGAGTTCCTCGATCACCTGGGCAGTCGGGCCTCGTCGCTCCCGGAGGTCTTCGCTGCGCGCACCACATTGCGCTTGACTCCCGAACAGGCGCGCGCTCTCGGCACGGAGATAGCCGAGCTGGTGGACCGCTTCCGGCTGGTGTCAATCGACGACGCAGTTCAGGGGGTGGAGTTGTCCTACGCCCTCGTTCCGGTCAGCACGGCACGTGCGTAGCCAGCTCGGGCCGTCGTTCTGGCGGCTGTTCGTCTCCAGCGCCACCTCCAATCTCGCGGACGGCATCGGCCGGACCGCGCTTCCGTTGCTGGCCGCGTCGTTCACCCGCGACCCGCTGCTCATCTCCGGCCTGGTGACGCTTGCGTTCTTGCCGTGGCTGCTGTTCGCGCTCATCAGCGGCGTACTGGTCGACCGGATAGACAGGCGCAAGGCGATGGCGGCTGCCAACGTGTTCCGGGCACTTGTCATGACGGCGTTGGGCATCGCAGTCCTTGCCGACGTCGCCGGCATTCCGGCGCTGTACGCAGCCGCCTTCTTGCTCGGCGTCGCGGAGACCGTCTACGACAGCGCGGCGCGCGCGATGTTGCCGAGCGTCGTACGCCGGGATCAGCTCGACACGGGCAACAGCTTGCTCAGCACCGAGGAGAACGTCGGGCAAAGCTTCCTCGGGGCACCCATCGGGGCGTTCCTCTTCGCCCTGTTCGCTGCCGCTCCGCTGCTGACGAACGCCGTGGGATTCACGATCGCCGCCGTCCTCATCCTCATGGTGCGGGGCAATTTTCGACAGGTTCGCCCGGACCGCTCGACCATCACGGCCGACATCCGGACCGGGCTGAGCTGGCTGCGGGCGCACCAGCTGCTGCGCGGACTCATGTTGATCAGTACGGCGATCGTCGGAGTCGCATCGATGGGCGAGGCCGTATTCGTGCTCTACGTCCTGGAGGATCTCGGCGTACCCGAGGCGGGCTTCGGACTCTTTCTCGTCGCTGCCGGTGTGGGCGGCCTGCTGGGCGGGGCGGTGGCCGGCTGGATCGGGCGTCGGCTGGGCAGGATCTGGGCGATGGTGCTGGCCGACGGTCTCGGCGGAGCGGCCTACGTCGCGATGGGCCTGACCGGCCACGCGTTCGCCGGCGCGGTGTTGTTCGGGACGTACGGCGTCACGGTGATGGTCTGGAACGTGCAGTCGATGTCCGTGCGCCAAGCGCTGATTCCTACGGAATTGTTCGGCCGCGTCCAGGGCGCCTGGCGGACCCTGGTCTGGGGGGCGATCCCGGTCGGCTCGCTCCTGGGCGGCCTGCTCGCGAGCCTTGCCAGCGTCCAGGCGGTCTTCGTCCTGTCGGGGGGCCTGCAGGTGGTCATCGCCGGAGCTGGCTATGTCGTCCTGAACCGCCACCGGGATCAGCTGAGCGCAGCCTTCGAGACCGCCACGGCTGAGCCGTCGTTGGAACGTTCGTAGCTGCCTAGGAGTCCTCGGCCAGTTCCTCCGGTGTCAGGGCGCGCAGGACGCAGAACTCGTTGCCGTCCGGGTCGGCCAGCACGACCCAGGTCACCTCGTCGCCCTGACCGATGGAGACCCGCTTCGCGCCGAGCCCCTCCAGCCGGGCAACCTCCGCCGCCTGGTCGTCCGGGCGCAGATCCAGGTGCAGCCGGTTCTTGACTGCCTTGCCCTCGGGAACCATCCCGAACAGCAAGTCCGCCGCGACCCCGTCCTCGGGGCTTCCGGCGGGCGGTTCGAGGACGACCTCGTCGGGTTCCTCGTACGTCCGCCGCCAGCCGAGGGCCTGTTCCCAGAACGTGGCGATGGCAGATGGGTCGTTGGTGTCATAGCTCAGGGCCTGGATCCGAAGTGTCATGGCCTGACCCTGCCGGGTGCGCCGTATGCGGCCAACCGAATTTGCTCGAGCCTCCGGTCCGGATCGAACGGACGACCTGCCGCTTACAAGGCGGCTGCGCTACCACTGCGCCACGGAGGCGGGTGCCGTTCGGCAGCGTAGCTGCATTCGTCGCACGGCCCTGTTTACAGTGTCGGCGTGGTCCATCGTGACGTGCAGGCGACGGCCGCCGCCCCCCTGACAGCCGACGAGGAGGTACGCCGGGCCGGCTTGGCCCGGATGAAGCTCATCGCGCTCGGCCTGTTCCTGGCCGCGGCGGCGGTGTTTCTGGCGTGTGTCCTGCTCGGCGGGGATGCCGGCCCGTGGGTGGGTTACGTCCGTGCCACCGCGGAGGCTTCGATGGTCGGCGCGCTCGCCGACTGGTTCGCCGTGACCGCCCTCTTCCGCCACCCGCTCGGCATCCCGATCCCGCACACCGCGATCATCCCCCGCCGCAAGGACCAGATCGGCGACGCGCTCGGCGTCTTCGTGCAGCGCAACTTCCTCACCCGCACGGTGCTGGCGGAGAAGCTGCGCAGCCTCGGCGTGGCCCGCCGTACCGGCGAATGGCTCATCGAACCGGAGCACGCCCGCCGGCTCGGCGACAACCTCGGTGCGGCCCTCACCGGCGTCTCGCAGGTGCTCCGCGACGACGACGTACAGGCGTTCGTGGACCATCTCGTCTCCTCGCGCATCCGCTCGACGCCGGCTGCCCCGCTCCTCGCGAAGGTGCTGGAGATCGCGGTCGAGGGCGGACACCACCAGGAAGTGCTCAGCACGGTCCTCCGGGGCCTGCGGCGGTTCCTGGACGAGAACAGGTCCGTGCTGCGGGCCAAACTCGGCGAGGAGTCCCCCGAGTGGGTTCCTGAGTGGATCGACGACCGGGTCTTCGCCAAGGCGTTCAGTGCGCTGCAGAAGTTCCTCGGCGAGGTCGCCGACGCTCCGGACCACGAGCTGCGGCGGGCGCTGGACCTGCGGCTGCAGGAGTACATCGTCGCGCTTCGGACCGACCCTGCTACCGCCGAGCGGCTGGAGGTCGTCAAGCACGACATCCTGGAGCATCCCAGCGTCAAGGAGTGGCTTGGCTCGCTCTGGGGAGGCATCAAGAAGAGCCTGCTGGAGCTCGCGAACGACCCCTCGTCCGAACTGCGCACACGCTTGCAGTCCTCGATCATCCACTTCGGACAGACGTTGCGCGACGACCCCGAACTCCAGGCGAAACTGGATCACTGGATCGAGGGCGCGGCGGCGTACGTCGTCGAGCAGTACAGCGACGACATCGCAGACCTGGTGTCCGGCACTGTTGCGAAGTGGGATGCGGTGGAGACCAGCAATCGCATCGAGCTGCAGGTGGGCCGGGATCTGCAGTTCATCCGGATCAACGGCACGATCGTCGGCGGGCTGGCCGGCCTGGTCATCTACAGCGTCGCCCAGCTGATCGGCTGACCCGATCGCCGCATACGCCGCCCAGCCCCAAGGACACACCCGCGGGGTCAGGCGCCGCGGCGGCGGGCTATCTCGCTCAGGCCGACCGCCACCGCGACGCTCGCGTTCAACGACTCGGCGCCGGCGGTGATCGGGATGGCGACGGTCATGTCGCAGGCCTCGGCCACCAACCGCGACATGCCCTTGCCCTCCGAGCCGGCGACCAGGACCAGTGGCTCGGTCGCTGCGGGCAGGTCGAACAAGCTGGTGGCACCCTTCAGGTCCAGCCCGACGACGAGCAGCCCCGCCTTGCGGTACACGATCAGCGCCCGGGTCAGATTCGTGGCGCGGGCGATCGGGATCCGAGCCGCCGCACCGGAACTGGTCCGCCACGCACTCGCCGTCATGCCTGCGGCCCGCCGCTCCGGGATGAGTACGCCGTGCGCGCCGAACGCCGCCGCCGTACGGACCACCGCGCCGAGATTGCGCGGGTCCATCACGCCGTCGAGGGCCACGATCAGCGGCGCCCGGCCGCTTTCGATTGCCGCGGCGAGGACGTCGTCGGGGTGGGCATATTCATACGGCGGGACCTGCAGCCCCAGACCCTGGTGCAGCAGGCCACCGGTCATCCGGTCGAGTTCGGCCTTGCTGACTTCCAGGATCGAGATACCCCTGTCACCGGCCCGCTGTACCGCCTCGGCAACGCGTTCGTCGAGGTCGAGGTTGGACGCGACGTACAGCGCGGTCGCCGGGATCAGCGCCCTGAGAGCCTCCACCACGGGGTTGCGGCCCACCAGCAACTCGGGCGCGTTGTCCGGCTTGCGCTGCTGGCGCGGCCGGTTGTCGGGGCGCTTCGCCGCGGCCTTCGCGCGGCGGGCGGCCGGATGATGCGGGCGCGCCTCGGCGCGTGGCGTCGGTCCGCGGGGCTCGAGCTTCTGCCGCCCCTGCCCGCCCGAGCCGACTGTCGGACCCTTCTTGCCGGCGGGCTTGCGCCGGCCACGCCCCTCGGCAACCATTAGGAACTGCCCTCCAGTGTCCAGCGCGGGCCGGATGCGGTGTCCTCGACAGCGACTCCCGCCGCGGCGAGCTGATCGCGGATTGCATCCGATGCCGCGAAATCCTTGCGCCCCCGGGCGGCGGCGCGTTGCTCCAGCGCCACCTTGACCAGAGCGTCGACGACCGGCCGCAGATCATTGCCCGACGAGCCCGCCCAGGGTGCGCCGAGCGGGTCGAGGCCGAGCACGCCGAGCATCGCCCGTACGGCGCCCAGCGTGCCCGCGACCTCGACGTCGTGTCCACCGGCGAGCGCGTTGTTCCCGGCCCGGATCACGTCCTGGACGCAGGCCAGCGCCGCTGGTACGCCGAGGTCGTCGTCCATCGCCGCGGCGAAATCCGCGCACAGCACCGGCGTACCTGCCGTTGCCCCGACCCGCTCTGCCGCCCGCGTCACGAAACCCTCGATCCGCCGGAACGCGACGGCGGCCTCGGCCAGCGACTCCGGCGTGTACTCGATGGTGCTGCGGTAGTGCGGGGCGGACAGGTAGTAGCGCAGCTCGACCGGCCGCACCGTTCCAACGAGGTCGGCGACGAGGGTGGAGTTTCCGAGGGACTTGCTCATCTTCTCCCCGGACATCGTCACCCACGCGTTGTGCAGCCAGTACGACGCGAACCCGTCCCCCACCGCCCGCGACTGGGCCTGCTCGTTCTCGTGGTGCGGGAAGATCAGGTCGAGTCCGCCGCCGTGGATGTCGAAGGCGGGGCCGAGGTACCGCTCGGCCATGGCCGAGCACTCCAAGTGCCAGCCCGGGCGGCCGGGACCCCACGGGGTGTCCCAGGACGGCTCGTCGGCCCGGGCCGCCTTCCACAGCGCGAAGTCCCGCGGGTCGCGCTTTGCCGAGTCGCTCGCGGTGTCCGTGGCCGGCAGCATTTTGTCCATCCGCTGCCCGGACAGTTCGCCGTAGCTCGGATAGGACGCGACGTCGAAGTACACGTCCCCGCCGGCGGCGTACGCGTGGCCGCTGTCGATCAGCCGCTGCATCAGCCGGATCATCTCCGGGACATGCCCAGTGGCGCGAGGTTCATACGTCGGCGGCAGGCAACCCACCACGTCGTACGCCTTGCTCAGCTCGCGTTCGAACCTGCCCGCCCAGGCCCACCAGGGGACGCCGGCCTCGGCAGACTTGGTGAGGATCTTGTCGTCGATGTCGGTGACGTTCCGGACGTAGGTCACGGATGCGCCGTTGAGCTCCAGCCAGCGGCGAAGGATGTCGAAGTTCACCGCGCTGCGGGCGTGGCCGATGTGCGCCGCGCCCTGCACGGTGACGCCGCACAGGTAGATGGATGCCTCGCCGTCGACGAGCGGGACGAAGTCCCGCATCCCGCGGGTAGCGGTGTCGTAGAGGCGCAAAGTCACCGGTCCGACTCTACCGCCGTGCCTCGGTGCCCAACCGCCCTCAGCCGGGGAGCCTCCGCATGCGTCGGCGACACCTGCACGCGCACGTTGCCCATCCAGTGGCCCCGCAGTCGGGACTAGTCGCCTCGTGACGCAGGCATCCGATGGGGCAAAGTCGAGGGTCAGGCAGGGATGACGAGCGCCGTCGCAACCGCGGCCCGGCCTTCGCCCCGGCCGGTGAGCCCGAGCCCGTCGGTCGTCGTCGCGCTGACGCTGACCGGCGCACCCAGGACCGCCGACAGCACGTCCTGTGCCTCCGCGCGCCGGGGGCCGATCTTCGGGGAGTTGGCGATCACTTGTACGGCGGCGTTGCCGGCCCGCCACCCGGCGGTCGCGAGCAGGCGAGCGGTCTCGGCCAGCAGGTCCGGCCCGGTCGCACCGGCCCAGTGCGGATCGTCCGTTCCGAATACCGAGCCCAGGTCGCCCAGCCCGGCGGCGGACAGCAGCGCGTCGCACAGCGCGTGCGCGGCCACGTCGCCGTCGGAGTGCCCGGCGCAGCCGTCCTCATCCGGCCACGACAGCCCCAGCAGCCGGCACTCGCGACCCATCTCGATCGGATGGACGTCGGTTCCTATCCCGACCCTCATGCGTCGCGACCGAGCAGCGCCTCGGCCAGTACGACGTCGTACGGCGTGGTGATCTTGAAGCCGGCCGGATCACCGGGAACCGTGAGCACCGGGATCCCCAGCACTTCCACCAGGGCGGCGTCGTCGGTGGCCACAGCTGGTGCCGCGCGGTGCGCCCGCTCCAGGATGTCGCGCCGGAATCCCTGCGGGGTCTGGATCGCGGCCAGCGCAGTCCGGTCCAAGGTGCCGACCACCTGGCCGGCGGCATCGACGTACTTGAGCGTGTCGGCGACGGGCAGCGCCGGTACGACGGCCGAGGCACCCGCCTGCAACTCGGCGAGCACCGCTGTGACGACTGTCGGAGGAACGAGGGGCCGCGCGGCGTCGTGCACCAGCACGACATCGACCTCCGGCGGCAGTATCGCCAGCGCGGCGACGACGGATTCCTGCCTGGTCGCACCGCCGACGACGACGATCACCGGGCACGCCGTGCCCACGAGAATCTCGCTCGCGACCTCGCACCAAGCGGTGGGAACCGCCACCACGATGACGTCGACGTACGGCGCAACGGCATTCACACTGCGACGGAGCAGCGTCGTACCGGCGAGCGGCTGAAACGCCTTCGGGCTGCCGCCGCCGAGTCGTTGACCACTCCCGGCGGCCGGGATGATCGCAGCGACGCTAATGCCAGCCCGCCTCGTGCGCTCTGTCATGACGCGCTGCGCGCGCGAGGCGCCTCCGCTCCTCGGAGCCGCCAGGCGGGCGATTCGGTGGTTCCGCTGCGGTCACGCCACCGGGCCCGCCGAGCAACTCCTGCGATGCTCGGCTCCGGCGCACCGCTCGCTCGCTCGCGCTCGCTGCGATGCTCACTCGCTCCCGGCTCACCGGATCCCGGTCAGAGCCGACCTCCTAAGAGGCCAGCACCTCATCGAGCAGGATCTCGGCTTTGTCCTCGTTCGTGCCCTCGGCCAGGGCGACCTCGCTGACGAGGATCTGCCGGGCCTTGGACAGCATCCGCTTCTCACCGGCGGACAGTCCGCGCTCGCGGTCGCGGCGCCACAGGTCACGGACGACCTCGGCGACCTTGTTGACATCGCCGGAAGCGAGCTTCTCCAGGTTCGCCTTGTAGCGGCGCGACCAGTTCGTCGGCTCCTCGGTGTGCGGTGCACGGAGCACCTCGAACACCTTGTTCAGGCCTTCCTGTCCGACGACGTCACGGACGCCCACCTCTTCGGCGTTGTCGGCGGGGACTTCGATGGTGAGATCGCCTTGCGCGACCTTGAGAACCAGATACGTGCGCTCCTCGCCCTTGACGACGCGGGTCTTGATCGACTCGATGAGAGCGGCGCCGTGATGCGGGTAGACAACGGTCTCGCCGACTGTAAAAACCATGTGGATATGTCCCCTTTCGCTGCGGCCAGGATACCACGCACGGCGGGCGCGAGCTTCCCGCGCAGGACGGCGTTTGCGCAGGTCAAAGCCTTGATTTGGGCCAACCGAGGGGTTGACAGACAGGCCCTCGGCGTGCATCGGCGAGCCGCTGGCGGGTCCTACCGGCGGCTGTCACGCGCCCGGGTTGACGTGCAGGCGAGGACAGCGGCACCCTTCGCCGGTGGACGAGCGCAGCGAGCCGACGCCTCGGCACGCGTCCCCGTGACCGCAGCGCAACGAGGTGGGTCCGTGACCAAGCGCAGCGGCCGGCCAAGCTGCCCAGGCGCCCGGCGAGCGTGGCGCCACGCGCCCGCAGGGCTGGGCCGGTGAGCCGCCGCAGCAGCGCGGTCGCCCTCGCGCTGGCATGCCACCCCGGTCCGACGGTGGCCGTCACGACCGTCACGGCGGTCCTCGCAGCCGCAGTCGGGCATCGCCTCGGTGGCGCAGTGCTCGTGACGGCCGCCGTGCTGGCCGGGCAGCTGTCCATCGGCTGGGGCAACGACTGGCTGGACCGGGAGCGGGACCGGAGCTCAGCGCGACGAGACAAGCCGGTGGCCGCCGGCGCGGTCGCGGCTGTGACCGTGCTCGAGGCCGCCCTCGCCGCAGCCGGTGCCTGCGTCGTGCTGTCGCTGCTCACCGGACTGGTGCCAGGCGCGCTGCACCTGGTCGCCGTGATCTCGGCCTGGGCGTACAACCTCGGGCTCAAGGCCACCCTGGCCTCGGCGCTGCCGTTCGCGGTCTCCTTCGGGCTGCTACCTGTCTTCGTGGTGGCGGCGGCGCCCGGCTCGGGGAGTGCGCCGGTCTGGATGGTGTCGGCCGGTGCCTTGCTCGGGACAGGCTCGCACTTCGCCAATGTGCTTCCCGACCTCGCCGACGATCTGGCGACCGGCGTCCGCGGCCTCGGCCACCGTCTCGGCCGGCGGGCCTGCGCTGCGGCAGCGGCGATGCTGCTGCTTGCCGCGGTCGCCGTACTGGCCTTGGGACCACCGGGTCCGCCGACCGCCGGCGGTTGGGCCGCTCTGCTGCTCACAGTCCCGACGGGGGCATACGGCCTGCTGCTCGCCCAACGTCCAGGATCGCGGGCGGCATTCACGTCGGTCCTGGTGATTGCCGTGGTGGCCGTGGTCTTGCTGGTCACCTCAGGCGCGCAACTTCGGTGACCCACCACAGGTCCGCAGACCGCTGACGCACTACTGTGGGGCACCCACTCGCGAGGAGGACCGCCCCGTGCACCGCCTGCTCTCCCGGCTCGCGCCGGCCGCCCTCGCCGGGGGTCTCGCGGTGGGCGCCGTCACCGGCTGCAGCGCCGGCCAGATCGCGCAGACCGCCAATCAGGTTTCGACCGTCGACGGTTCCACGGCGACGATCGGGAACATCTCGCTACGCGATATCACCTTCGAGTACCCGCCGAACGGTACCTACGAGCCAGGTGACGACGCACGCCTCGAGTTCACCGCCGTCAACAGCGCCACCCTGGATGCGGACAGCCTGGTGTCGGTGAGCAGCACGGCCTTCGACGGTGCGCCAGTGGACAGCGGGTCTGACCTCCCAGTCCAACTGCCGGCCGGCACGGACGTGAGCTTCGGCGGTGACGGTGAGCTTCTCGAGCTGACCGACCTGACCGAGCAACTCCTGCCGTCGGTGCGAGTCCCGGTTACGTTCACGTTCCAAGTGGCCGGGGAGGTCACCGTGATGGTGCCGGTGGCAGTGCCCCTGGACTACGTCGAGAAGGACGTCGAGCCGTTCGACTTCCA
>JACCXW010000083.1 GCA_013696785.1 Geodermatophilaceae bacterium
CGATCGCCCTACTGAAAGACCGGGGCTAGCGCCGGGTAGGCCCCGCCCTAGGGGGGAGGGGACACGGAATGCGCCAGGATCACGCTGGCGGGCCGCACGGCCCTGTGGAGCACCAGGCGGGGGGGTATCGGCCCTACCGTCGAGTCTGTCCGGGCGCTGGCTTTCGGGGGTCATCCCCTGGGGTCAGCGGGTTTGCGAGGAAGAAGCACTATTGCCGGCGTGCATTCTCCGGCAGCACAGCACGTGGATAGCACGAGAGGCTTGCTAGCACGCCGGATCGGCCTTCTGACCTGCGCTTATCATGGTGGGCGATACTGGGATCGAACCAGTGACCTCTCCGGTGTGAACGGAGCGCTCTACCGCTGAGCCAATCGCCCGCAACCGCCGCTACCCTACCGGCAGCCGAACGCGCTCAGCGCCACACCGGCACCCAGTCCGGGATCCAGCCCGGCACGCCGGTCAGGTGCAAGCTGACCACGAGCAGGCCGTAGACAAGAGCTGCTGTGGCGACGCCGATCAGGAGCCGCAGCCAGACGGGTTGGCGGAGCACCCAGTCGCTCCAGGCCCGCACCATGCGTTTGGTGTACTGCAGCAGCCGGTTCGCCCACTCGAACTCCGATGCCAGGATCGCCAGACCGGCGATCACCAGCAACCACCCGGGGCCGGGGAACGGAATCGCCACGATGCCGGCAAGGACGACGATGCCGCCCACGATGCCGACCACGACACGGTAGGTGTGCCGGGTCGCGGGGTTGCTCCGCAGCCGCTCCCGGAGGCTCGGCTTGTCCTGGTCCGTGCCCACGTCCTTCGGACTGCCGTCCGCGCTTCGAGTCAGCTTCCCACCGTCCCGGTCGCGACCATTGCCGACTCCGTCGGAGCCGACGGAGCCTGCCGACCGGGTTCTAGGCTGATGGCGTAGCCGTCGTACTGCTCCAGTCCGGTCGATGTCGAGCTTACGGTGCGCACGTCGAGTTCCGAGCGGAGGACGTCGAAGGTCCCCAGCGGGACGGGCGACAGGGAATCGCGGATCCCCCACAGCACCAGGATCTCCCGCTCGGCGTCGTTGACCGGCAGCCCGTTGGACATCACTTGGGCCGCACCGTCGTGGACGACGACCATGCCCACGGCCTCACCGTCGGAGGTCTGCAGCGGTGCGATGTGGTAGATGCCGCCGTCATTTAGTTGCTCGAGCACCTCGGCCTGTCGCACCGCCACGGCCTGCGCGGCGCTGCGGTCCTCGCGCAGCCCGACGTTCCAGACGCCGAGCCCGACCACGAGGGCAAGTGCGGCCGCCAGCGCGGCACCGCGGGCGACTCGGCGGATCCGGTCACGGGAACGGTGCTGATGGCGAGCCGGCCGGCGCTGCGCACCCACGGCCAATGGGGGTCGCCTGGTCACCTGCACCTGCGGGCGCAGGTCTGCCTCTCGGGGCTCGGCCTCCACGGCCGCCAGGATCCGTGCCCGCAGTGCTTCCGACGGCTCCTCCATCGGTACCGCCATAGCCATCGCGGCGGTCATCTCCTGCGCTTCACGGACCGTCTGGACGCACCGAGGGCAATCCGGTTGGTGCTTGGCGAACCGGCTCTCGTCGTCAGGTTCCAGCGCCTTGAGCGCCCACCCGACCGCAAGCTCGTCGTACTCCTCGTGGTCCCGGCGACCCGATCCGTCGCGGCTCACAGCCCTGCTCCCTCACCGAGCACGAACTCGGCAGCAAGCTTGCCGCCGAGTGCATCCTTCAGCCGGCGCATTCCGGCGAGCATCCTGGTCTTGACCGTGCCGAGCGGGGCCCCGGTCAGGGCCGCCACCTCCCGCTGGGTGTAGCCGCCGAAGTACGCCAGTGTGAGGGCCTCGCGCTGCACTTCGGGCAGGTCGAGCATCGCCCGGCGTACGCCGTCGCCCCGGAGACTGCTGATTACCTGGTCGTCGACATCCGCACCCACCGCGGCGGTGGCCAGCAGCGTTTCGTCCTCGTCGGCGGCACGGGAACGGCGGCGGCGCAGCGCCTCTTCCCGGCGTACGGCGTCGACCGCCTTGTGGTGGGTCATGGTCAGCAGCCAGCTGGAGAACGCGCCACGGGTGACGTCGAAACGCTCAGGCTGGCGCCACAGGGCGAGGAACACCTCTTGGACGACGTCCTCGGCCAGCCCCTCGTCTGTCAGGATCCGTCGGGCGAGGGAGTACGCCGGTCGCCCGTAGCGGTCATACAGTTGCTCCAGGGCGGTGGTGTCCCCCTGGGTCAGCCGCTGGACGAGTTCGGCGTCGGCCAACTGGCCAGCGCCGCTCGAGCGGTCCTGGGCCCGGGTCACAAGCGCCATACTCACACAGTTCTTTCGCGCGCCGCCGACGTTTCGGATTGGTCTGGCGGTGATGCGTCACTGCTGGGCGTGGAGTTCGTTGAATCCCCTGCACGCATACGTGCAGTGAGCGGGAGGACCGGCCGGTGGGCGCAGCTCGCACCGAGATCCACCTGACCATGCGAATGATCACTGAGATGGCCACGACAAAGGTGCCAACCCGGCTGCGGTACGCCGCGGCGGATCCCTTCGCGGTCACGCTCGTGTTCGACAGCGACGCGGCCGGCCCGATCGAATGGATCTTCGCCCGGGAACTGCTCGTCGTCGGCGTGACGGCGGCCTGCGGCGACGGTGACGTGCGAATCTGGCCGGCGGAGGCCGGCAACCAGATCTTCATCCAGCTCTCCTCCCCATCGGGACGGGCGCTGTTTGCCGCAGGCATCGAGCCGGTCGGAGCCTTCTTGAAACAGACGGTGGGCCTCGTTCCGTTCGGAACAGAACACGCCCAGCTGGATCTCGACCTGGCTCTTCAGTTGCTGTTCGACCCCGATCCCGGGGTCGCCCCGATCTGAGCCGCGCGTCCACCGGCGACGGTTTGAAGCCGTCGGTGAGCGTCGGCTAGAGTCGGCCAGCGTCGATCACGAGCTACCCTGGTCGGGCGATACGCGGACGTGGCTCAGTTGGTAGAGCATCACCTTGCCAAGGTGAGGGTCGCGGGTTCGAATCCCGTCGTCCGCTCGGAAGAGGCCGCAGCGCACGCTGGTCGGACACAGCGCACGCTGGTCGGGATGGTGGAGTGGCCGAGAGGCGAGGCAACGGCCTGCAAAGCCGTCTACACGGGTTCAAATCCCGTCTCCACCTCGAAGGCATCACCGGGTATCTCGGACATGGCCCGGCAGGGGCGATTAGCTCAGTGGGAGAGCACTTCCTTGACACGGAAGGGGCCACTGGTTCAATCCCAGTATCGCCCACCACAAACATGCAGCTCAGAGCCTAGTAGGTGGCCTCCTCAGTGCGGGCGTGCAACGTACGTGCAAGATTCCGTGCCTCGTTGTGCGACCTGAGCGAGTGTCGGCGCCCTGGTATCGCCGACCACCAGTTCCTCGAGGTTCCGGATTGGACGGGTGGCACATGGAGGTGGCCGATCCCGACAGGCGCGGGATCCGGGTCGGCTTCTTGTCCCGACACGCGCCGGCAGCTCTGCGGTCATCATCGACCGCGGGGAACGACCGCTGAAGAGCTTCGACCCGGACCTCGTCGAGCTTCTCGCCACGCGCGGCACAGAGGTCGGCATCGACATGCGTCGCTCAACGAGCATCGCGGCTGTCGA
>JACCXW010000138.1 GCA_013696785.1 Geodermatophilaceae bacterium
ACCACGACGATCGCGGTGACGAGGACGAGCAACGCGGACAGCACAACCGGAGCCGTACGGTCGAACGGGTTGTTCGTGAACGACCGGTAGATCGCGACGGTCAGCGTCTCGTACCGCAGGATCGACACCGAGCCGAAATCGCTGATGACGTACAGCGCGACGAGCAGCGCCCCAGCAGCAGCAGCCGGGCGGATCTGGCGAAGAGTCACCCGGCGGAATGTCCCGAACGCGCCGACGCCGGCCGATCGTGATGCCTCCTCCCACGCCGGGTCGACGCCACGCAGCGTCGCGACGACCGGGAGGTACACGTAGGGATAGCAGCAGACGGTGAGGACCAGCGCCGCACCACCGAAACCGGCGACCTCAGGAACCGCGGCGATCCACGCGTACGCCGCGACGTACGTCGGTACTGCGAGCGGCAGCGCCGCCAGCACCGCCCACAGCCGGCGCAGCGGGACGTCCGTTCGGGCCACCACCCACGCCGATCCCACGCCGATCACGAGTGCGCCCAGCGTCACGACCATGGCGAGCAGCACACTGCGTCCCAACTGTTCCAGGCTGCGTACCCGGCTCAGCACGTCGATCATCCGTGCCGCGTTCAGCTGGCTGGCTCGGATGACCAGGTACACCAGCGGAAGCACGGCGACCACGGCCGCGACCAGGGCGGCCGCGGCCAGGCCGAACGGCAGCCGAGCACGTGCCCGCCCCCGCGCCGGCGGTGCAGGTCTCGTGTGCGCCGGATCGGCCGTCAGGGTACTCAGGACAAACCGACCTCGTTCAGCAGTTCCGTCGTCTCGGCGAGCGAGTCGAGGTCGGACAGGTCGATCTCCGGCGGGTCGAGACTGTCGAGGTTGGGCAACGTGTCGGGGATGGCGACGCCGTCGACGAGCGGGTACTCGAACAGCGTGTCGGCGAAGTACGTCTGGGCTTGCTCGGAGAGCAGGAACTCGATGAACTGCTGCGCGTCGTCGGCCTTGTCCGCGTTCGTCAGCTGCGCCGCGCCGGACACGTTGACGAGCGACCCGGCATCGCCGTCGTGCAGGAAGTCGAGCCGGGCGGTGACGTTCTCCTCGCCGACCTCGGCCGCCAGCTCGTACCAGTAGTAGTGGTTGATCAAACCCATCGAGATCTCGCCGGCGTCCACCGCGTCGAGGATCGCGATGTTGTTGTCGTAGATCTCGACGTCGTTGTCCACCAGCCCGGTCAGGAAGGATCGGGCCGCGTCCTCGCCGTCGAGCACCCGCATCGCGGTGACGAACGCCTGGAACGAGGCGTTGCTCGGGGCGATGCCTACCTGCCCGCGCCACCGCTCGTCGTTGACGTCCTCGACCGAGGTCGGCAGCTCCTCGGCGGAGACGAGGTCGGGGTTGTAGACCACGACACGGGCCCGGCCGGTGAGCCCGACCCAGTTGCCGTCGTCGGCGCGGTAGCTCTCGGCCACCTGAGCGAGGACGTCGTCGGGCAGCGAGCCGAGGCAATCGGCCTTTGCCAGTGCCCCGAGCGCACCCGCGTCCTGGGACACGAACACGTCCGCCGGACTCCGCGTGCCCTCCTCCAGCAGCTGACCGGCGAGCGCCGCGCTGTCGCCGTAGCGGACGGAGATTTCGATGCCGGTCGCCTCGGTGAACTGCTCGTACAACGGCCCGACCAGCTCTTCGTTGCGGCCGGAGTAGACGACCAGCGCGGAGTCGTCGATCTCCTGGGGCTCCGTGGTGGCGCCTGATCCAGAACCACTGCCCGAGCCGCTGCCCGATCCGGAGCCGCTGCCCGATCCGGAGCCGCTGTCCGCGGCGGCCTCGCCCCCGGCGCAGCTGGCCCCGCCCGCGTCGTCATCCCCGCAACCGGCCAGGACGAGGGACAGCCCGAGCGCGCCGATGGCGACCGCGGCATTCGTACGCCGGCCCCGGCGCCACCATCGATGAGTTCGTGACATGGGCGGAGGACTCCTCGCGGTCGGCGGCGGACACAATCTCAATCAACTTAGGGGAGGCTAACTTAGGTAAGGCTCAGCACAAAGAGGCCCCACTCCTGGATGAGCAGTGGTCCTACGGTGGCGAGGTGGCCGCTCCCGAACCGTCGCACGAATGCGACGTTGTCGTGCTCGGCGGTGGGGCGGCCGGTCTCACCGCGGCGTGGCGGGCGGCATTGACCGGCCGGTCGGTGCGTCTCATCGAGCGCTCGCCGGTCCTGGGTGGGCTTGCGGCCTCCTTCGAGGTGACCGGCGTACGGGTCGATCACGGCAGTCACCGGCTGCACCCGACCACGTCCCCGGTATTGCTCGAAGACCTCCGCGGGCTGCTCGGTGCCGATCTTCAGGAGCGGCCGCGACACGGACGGCTGCGCCTGTACGACCGGTGGCTGGGATTTCCGCTGGATGCCGGTGAGCTGGCCCGCGTCGTCCCCAAGAGCGCGCTTCGGCGGATCGTGCGCGACGCCGTTTTCGCGCCCTTCCGGCTCGCCGGATGGCCCGGCTACGCCGATCGCGGGTCGTCCTACGGCGGAGCGCTGTCGGCATCTCTCGGCCCCGAGTTGTACGGCATCCTCTATCTGCCGTACGCCGTCAAGCTGTGGGGGCTGCCCGGTGAACGGATCGACGTCGAGCAGGCCCGGCGACGTGTAAGTGCGGACAGCCCGTGGAAGATCGGCCGCCGCATCCTGCACCGGCGCAATCCCCGGGGGCGTGTCTTCTACTACCCGCGCCGGGGATTCGGGCAGATCGTCGAGTCCATCGCCGAGGCCGCCGTCGCGGCTGGCGCCCATCTGCACACATCGACCGAAGTGTCCACAGTGGACCTACAGGGTGCCGCTCCCGTCGTACGGTTGGCCGGCGGCGGAACCATCCGCGCGGGCCACGTGCTGTCGACTCTTCCGTTGCCGCTGCTCGCCCGACTGACCCGACCGCAACCCCCACCACCGGTGCTCGAAGACGCGGGCCACCTCCGGCTGCGCGCCATGGTGCTGGTCTACCTCGCGCACACCGGCGGCCGCTGGACGAAGTTCGACGCGCACTACCTGCCCGACAGCGACACGCCGGTCACCCGGATAAGCGAGCCGGCGAACTATCGCGACAACGCCGATGACCCCGTGGACCGCACGGTGCTGTGCGCCGAGATCCCCTGCGCCGTCGGAGATCCACTGTGGCGCGCGACTGCCGAGGAACTGGCTGCCGTCGTCACCGGTGCGCTGGCCCGGACGGGGCTGCCGCTGGTCCGGCTGGCCGGCGTCGAGGTACGCCGGCTGCCGCACGTATACCCGGTCTATGCAACGGGGACGGCCGAGCCGCTGGCCCGATTGCAGTCCTGGGCGGACGGTCTGCGGGACGTGACGACGCTCGGCCGGCAGGGTCTGTTCGTCCATGACAACACCCACCACACTATGGCGATGGCCTACGACGCGGTCGGTGCGCTGGCCTCGGACAACCATCGGGACGAGGCGCTCTGGGCAGCCGCGCGCGAGCGCTTCAGCCGCCACGTCGTTGAGGACTGACCCCGCGAGCTATCGGGTCGAGTAGGCCAGCGTCGTATAGCCCAGCGGCGCTGCCGGGCCGCCCGGTCCGTCCGCGGTGAACAGCACGTACACGCGTCCGCGGACTGGATCCACCGCCAGGCCGGCCGGGCTGTCGTAGCGCTTCGTCCACAAACTTGTTCCGGTGGCGCTGTAAGCGAGGGTTGCGTAGCCGGAGTCGAGGGGGTCGGTCGAGGCGCTGGTTCCGGTGACATAGATGTTGGCGGTGCGGGAATCCACGCCAGGCCCGCGGGATCATCAGATCCTCGCCGGGACCGTCGTAGCGCGCGACCCAGAGCCGACTTCCAGTCGCGCTATAGGCCACCGTGGCGTAGTCGGCCGGGCAGAAGAAACCTGGGCCGCTGTGGCTGGTCCCGGTGACGTAGACGTTGCCAGTCGCCGGGTGGGTCGCGACGGCGGTGGGGCGTCGTACTCACTGGCCGGTCCGTTGTAGCGTTTGCCGCTGCGAGAGTCCACGCGACGTCGACCACGTCGTCGTAGTCATCCTCGGGACCGCTGTACAGCGCCGCCCACAGCTGACCGCCTCACGGGTCGTGGGCAACCGTGTCGAAGTCGAGGTCGTTGTCATCGAGCCCGCTGGTGCCCGCGGCGACGTAGCTGCGGCCGTTGCCGGAATCGACCACGACGGCCTTGGCCCGGGCGCTGCCCGACCCGGCGTACCGCGCCACCCACAACTCATCGCCGGTCGAATGTACGCAACCGTCGCGGCGGCGCTGTAGGCCACCGTCCCGTAGTCGTCGTCAGTATCGAACGCCCGAGCAAGGTTCGAACGGCCATCGATGTGCCCCCTGCTTTCCCGCTACTGCGCGCCACTGCGTGCTGGTCCCGAGAA
>JACCXW010000142.1 GCA_013696785.1 Geodermatophilaceae bacterium
GTTCAGCGATCCGATCAGGACACATCCAGCGCGGTGTCGTCGACAACGAAGGAGGTCTCCAACGAGCTGTCCTCCACGCCAGTGAACTTCAATGTGACGGTCTGCCCGGCGTAGGCGGCCAGGCTGAACGACTTCTGGGTGTACGTGGTGTTCTCGTTCAGGTTCGAGTACGTCGCCAAGGTGGCCGACCCGACCGTCACGGTCAGCTTGTCGTAGGCGACCGTGGTCGTCGTCTCCGACGAGGTGATCCGCAGCCAGAACGAGAACGTCGCCGCGCTGCACCCGGCCGGCACGGTAACCGTCTGGGACAGTGTGTCGGTGTGGGTGGTGCCGTAGCCGTTCAGCCAGGCCTTCTTGACGCCGGTGCGGGCCGGCTGCCCTGAGGAACTGTCGATGACGCCTGTGCTAGCCGTCCAGGGAGCAGCCGTTGCCGACTCAAAGCCCGGGTTCCCGAGCTTCTGCCCCGGCGATGGGCAACCGCCGCCGGAGCCGTTGATGGTCCAGCTGAAGGTCGCCGAACCGCTGGCTCCGGTGGTGTCCGAGGCGCTGGCGGTGGTGGTGAAGGTACCGGCCGCGGTCGGCGTACCGGAGATCAGCCCGGTGGAGGAGCTGATGGACAGTCCCGACGGAAGGCCGGTGGCCGAGTAGGTGAGGGTCTGGCCGGTCTGCGAGGACGAGGCTTGAATCTGCAGGCTGGTGGCCGTGCCGACGGTACCGGTGCGGCTGCCCGGGTTGGTGACGGTGACGGTGTTGCCGACACCGGTCTGGGTGACGAAGAGCAGCCGGTTCGGCGAGCCGGTCCGGGGGTCGGTCACCTTGTTGAGGGTCGCCGTGTTGACCATGTTGTCGCGTACTTGCTGCGGGGTGGCTCCGGGGTTGGTGGCCAGGTACAGGGCAGCTGCACCGACGACGTGCGGGGTGGCCATCGACGTGCCGCTGATGGTGTTCGTCGCGGTGTCGCTGGTGTACCAGGAGGAGGTGATGTTCACGCCCGGGGCGAAGATGTCGAGACAGGTTCCGTAGTTGGAGAAGGACGCGCGGGCGTCGTTGATGGCGGTCGCCCCGACGGTGATGCCCTCGGCGACTCGCGACGGTGAGCCGTTGCAGGCGTTCGCATTCTCGTTGCCCGCGGCCAGCCCGTAGGAGATCCCGGAGTTGATGGAGTTGCGCACGGAGGTGTCCAGCGCGGTGCTGGCGCTACCGCCGAGGCTCATGTTGGCCGTTGCCGGTTTGACCGCGTTGGCGGTCACCCAGTCGACGCCGGCGATGACGCCAGCGTTGCTGCCCGATCCGGCGCAGTCCAGGACCCGGACGCCGACGATCTGCACGCCCTTGGCCACGCCGTACGCCGAGCCGCCGACGGTGCCGGCGACATGCGTGCCGTGACCGTTGCAGTCAGTGGCGTCATTGTCGTTGTTGACGGTGTCGCGACCGGAGGTGGCGCGACCGCCGAACGTCGAGTGGGTGAACCTCACTCCGGTGTCGATGATGTAGGCGCGCACGTTGGATGCCGTGGTCGGATACGTGTAGGAGTTGTTCAAGGGCAGGTCGCGCTGGTCGATCCGGTCAAGTCCCCACGACGGTGGGTTGGTCTGGGTGGCCGAGGCCTGCACGGTGTGGTCCTGCTCGACGTAGGCGACGGCGGGCTCGGCGGCGAGCCGCCGGGCGTTGGCCTCGCTCATCGTGGTCGAGAACCCGTGCAATGCGGCCAGATACGTCCGCTCGACAGAGCCACGGTGCCGCGCGGCGAGCTGCGCGACGACGGCGGGCACGCCCTGGGCGCGTAGTGCGGTGGTGTCGCGGAGCACGACGATGTAGCTGTCCGCGATGGCCGTGGGGCCGTTGGCGCCCAGGATGACACCCTCAGGGGCCGCCGCGGCGGGGCCGGCGAAGGTGGCGGCCACCATCGTGGCAGCCACCGCCCAGAGGCCGACGCAGGTCACACTTCTTTTCACAGGATCCTCCGGTCGAAGGCACACCGACGACATCCGTGTCGTCGATCGTGGCCGCAGGATCGCGTGCCCCGGCCGGACACCGCAGAGGTTTCGAGAAAATGTCCGCTTCCGGACATGCCGAACTGGTCCGTCCCCAGCGCATCCGCCGCCCGTCGCCTCCCTGGCACCGAAGCGCCCGGCCTCGCGCAGACCGCAGCCCCGTCCCGGCACAGGGACGGGGCTGCGGCAATGCTGAATTCCGGCGTTAAGCGTCTTCTCACGAACTCCTCCGTTCGTACGCCGATGACATCGTCGTCACCGATCCGTCAGCGATCCTGGCCCAACCCGCAAGCGAAGGGAACAGC
>JACCXW010000174.1 GCA_013696785.1 Geodermatophilaceae bacterium
CCACCGAACAAAGATAACTTATATAGAAACAACCAGCTCATCGCCGATGTCGTCCGGGGCCGGCTGGTGGCGATGCCGCGAGGCGTCATGGCCGCAGCCGCGGTGATGCAGGGTTCCCGGGGCGGTGTCGATCTCCCGCAGCGCGACATCACCAGGGTCAAGAACCATCTCGCGAAGTACTACGCGAAGATGGGCGAGACCGCTCCCTGGGAGCGGTAGCCGGCCGCGGCGTGCGGACCGCGAGGGCTACGCCGACGGCGGTGACGAGGATTCCGACGATCGACAGGGCTGCGAGTTCCTCGCCGAAGACGAGGTACGCCTCGACCGCGGTGGCCGGCGGCACGAGATAGAACAGCGTGGACACCCCGGAGGCGCTGCCGCGGCGGAGCAGGAGGAGCAGCAGCAGGACCGCGCCGAGCGACAGCACCAACACCAACCAGACCATCGCCAGGACGAACCGTGCGGTCCATTGGATCGTCATCGTCTCGGTGCCGACGGCGGCCACGAGCAGGACGAGACTGGCCGCGGCGTACTGAACGGCGGTTCCGGTCAGCAACGGGATCCCGTCGCCGTGGCGCTTCTGATGCAGCGTGCCGAGCGTGCCGCCGGTCAAAGCGATCAGGCAGGCCACGACCCCGGCGACGGTCAGACCGCCGGACAGTCCAGTCGCAGCCAGTCCAGTAGCCGCCAGACCAGGAGCGACGACGAGCCCGACGCCGCCGACGCCGAGGATCAGACCGAGCCACTGGACCGCCGCCACCCGCTCGCCGAGCAATGCCCCAGCGAGGGCTGAGACGAGTACTGGCTGCAGGCTCACCACCACCGCCGCGACACCGGCCGGTACGCCGTGGTCGATGCCCCAGAAGACACCGCCGAGGTAGGCCGAGTGCAGCAGCACACCGCTGACGGCCGACCGTCCGTACTGGCCCTTCGTTCGTGGGGCGGCTGATCTGGTCAGCACAGCGAGGGCACTCAGCAGGACGGCTGCGATCGCGAGTCGAAGTGCGAGCAGGGTGAACGGCTCGGCGTAGGGCAGGCCGTACTTGGCGCCGATGAAACCGGTGCTCCACAGCAGCACGAACACCGCCGGTGCACTGCTGGTCCCCATCCGGGCAACCGACGGCCGAGGCATGCCGCAGTGCACCACACCGAACACGCCGTATTCGCCACTGCCAGCGGACTCCCTGTCGCGATCACTGAACGTTGTCGGGCCGTGACTCGTAATCTCCGGCGACACTCCACCACCCACTGCACCGGGAGCTCACATGCGGTTACGGACCATCACGACTGCGGCGCTGGGCGGGCTGGCGCTCAGCCTGCTCGGCGCACCGCCCGCCTGGGCGGCCTCGTTCCAGGTCAACACGGCGTCGGACACCGTGGACGCGTCCATCGGCGACGGCACCTGCGCTGATTCCAACGGACGCTGCTCGCTGCGCGCGGCTGTACAGGAAGCCAACGCCGCCGGCGGAGCGGACACGATCCGACTCGCCGCCCGGGCCACATACACACTGAGCATCGCCGGTGCCAGCGAGGACGGTGCCGCAACCGGCGACCTCGACGCGACGTCCACGATCACGATCCAAGGCCGGGGTTCCACGGTCGACGCGGCCGGGCTCGACCGCGCCTTCGACGCGCTCGCGGCAAACCTGACCGTTGACGGCCTGACCGTCATCGGGGGAGCGCCGCCGGAGACGCAGAGCGGCGGCGGCTACCGCAGCACCGGCACCCTGGTCATCAGCAACAGCCAGATCAACGGCAACACGGTCTTCGGGGCCGGCGCGAGCGGTGGCGGGATCATCAACGACGCCGGCACCCTCCGCCTGTCGAACAGCGGGCTGGACGCAAACGCCGCGACACGGGCAGGTGGCGCCATCGAGGCCAACCTCGGTACGACCTCGCTCGACCGGGTCAGTCTGAGCAACAACGCGACCGGGCCCACGCCCGGCAACGGTGGCGGTCTGCACCTGACCGGCACCGGCTCGGTGTCGGTGACGAACAGCGCCGTGACCGGCAACACGGCCACCGAAGAGGGTGGCGGGCTGTGGAACTCCTCCACCGGCACCTTCTCGGTGTCGGGAACCGAGGTTTCCGGCAACACCGCGAGCGGCCCCGCGGCCGACCAGGGCGGTGGCGGCCTGTTCAGCGACGGCGGTTCGCTGTCGGTCTTCGACGTCGACATCACCGGGAACAGCGCCGACGGTTTGTCCGGCTCCGGTGGCGGCATCCTGAACAACCTCGGCGTCCTGACCGTCGAGCGCAGCTCGATCCGTGACAACGACGCCCAGCGCGCCGGTGGCGGCATCGAGGTCAACGCCGGGACCACTACCGGCGGCGTGGTGACCACGTCGGTCCGCCTCTCGACTCTGGACGGCAACTCCACCGGGGCGAACCCGGGCAACGGCGGCGGGCTGCACCTCACCGGCGCCGGCCAGGTCAGCTTCGCTCGAAGCTACGTGCAGAACAACACCGCGTCCGCTGAGGGCGGCGGGATCTGGAACTCCGCGACCGGTACGACGACCGTCTCCCAGACTGTGGTCGTCGGTAACACCGCCAGCGGCCCGCTGGCCGACCAGGGCGGCGGCGGCCTGTTCAGCGACGGTGGCTCGTTGACCGTGCGCGGCTCCAGCGTCCGCGGCAACGTGGCCGACGGCCTGTCCGGCTCCGGCGGCGGCATCCTGAACAACCTGGGCACGCTGTCGGTGGATGACACCCTGATCGGCACCAACAGCGCGCAGCGCGCCGGCGGCGGCATCGAGGCCAACGTCGGTACGACGACGGTGTCCGGCTCCAACCTGTCGGGCAACACCGCCGGCCCGAACCCGGGCAACGGCGGCGGGCTGCACCTGACCGGTGCCGGGTCCGTCGAGGTGACCGACACGGTGGTCGCTCGCAACGACGCCACCGACGAGGGTGGTGGGCTGTGGAACTCCGCGACCGGCACCATGACGGTCTCGCGCAGCACCGTGGTTGACAACCGGGCCGATGGCGATGACGCAGACCAGGGCGGTGGCGGGCTGTTCAACGACGGCGGTTCGCTGACGGTGAGCGGTTCGCGGCTCGAGGGCAACATCGCCACCGGGGTCTCCGGATCCGGCGGCGGCATCCTGAACAACCTCGGGACGCTGTCGGTGAGCGACACGGTGCTCGACGACAACAGTTCCACCCGCGCGGGTGGCGGGATCGAGGCCAACGGGGGGACCACCGATCTCAGCGAAGTCCGGTTGTCGAGCAACAGCACCGGCTTCAACCCGGGTAACGGTGGCGGTCTGCACCTGACCGGCGCCGGCACCGTCACCATCGACGCCAGCCGGGTCACGGAGAACATCGCCTCCAGCGAGGGTGGCGGCCTGTGGAACTCCGACACCGGCACGATGACCGTGACGAACACGGCAATCAAGGGCAACGCCGCACCGGTCGGACCGCAGGTCTTCAACGACGGCGGCACCTTCACGATCGACGGTCAGCCGGTACCAGTCGGCTAGCCCGCAAGGAGCCGAAGCTGAGCGCAGAGACAGCGTGTCACTATTGGCACGCTGTCTCTGCGCTTACGCCGGTTCTCCCCCTGGGGCCGGGGTGGTGCGACCGGTTAGGTTGTTTGCTCCTCGGCCACGTCGCAGAGGTCGACGTCGAGCAGCGGATGCGGACCGACCACCCTGACGATGTCGGCCGCGAGCGAGGTGCCACCGGGCATCGAGTCACCGGCGGTGCCGAAGAGATGCTTGATGATGAGCACGCCGGCCGTTACGTAGAGAGTTTTTCCGTCGGCATCCCGGACGACGTCCGTTCCGGTTCCGGTTTGGGTGAACAGATGCACGGGACCGATCAAGCCTTCCTCGGGGATCACCGCGGGCGGCACCTGCGACTTGGGCACCCTGTCCGCGGAGGTCTCCTCCACCACGTATCGACCACGGATCTGCAGAAGCACGTCACCCGACGAGTCCTCCTTCCACACTTCCTCGAACTGGTAGGAGTCCTTGAAGAGGAACGCCTGGCCACCGGATAGGGGGACCCTCCGTTCCGAGTACACGCCGCTATCGGCAGGATCACCCCGAGTACCGGCCGTAGCCGAACCGGCGACGTGGCCGTGGCCAAGATCGGTGGCACCTACCATCGGGGCGCCATGACCCTCACCGACCTGCTTCCGGACAGCGCCGACCCCGACGCGCTGTTCGACGTGTTCAGCGGCTGGGTCGCCGAGCGGGGATTCGAGCTGTACCCCGCGCAGACCGAGGCGCTGATCGAGGTCGTCTCAGGCTCCAACGTCATCCTCAGTACGCCGACCGGCTCGGGCAAGAGCCTGGTCGCGGTCGGAGCGCACCTGACCGCACTCGCCCGCGGCGTCCGCAGCTTCTACACCGCGCCGATCAAGGCGCTCGTGTCGGAGAAGTTCTTCTCCCTCGTCGAGATCTTCGGCGCCGACACCGTCGGCATGATGACCGGCGACGCGGCCGTGAACGCCGACGCTCCGATCATCTGCTGTACGGCGGAGATCCTTGCCAACATCGCCCTGCGGGAGGGGGCCGAGGCGCGGATCGGCCAGGTCATCATGGACGAGTTCCACTTCTACGCCGAGCCTGACCGCGGCTGGGCCTGGCAGGTGCCGCTGCTGGAGCTGCCGCGGGCGCAGTTCGTGCTGATGTCAGCGACGCTCGGCGACGTCACGCATTTCGAGCAGGACATGGTCCGGCGTACCGGTCGGCCCACCGCAGTGGTCACCTCCGTCGCGCGCCCGGTTCCGCTGCACTACGAGTACGTCGAGACCCCCCTGCACGAAACGATCGCCGATCTGCTCAGCACTCACCAGGCGCCGATCTATGTCGTGCACTTCACCCAGGCCTCGGCGATCGAGCGCGCGCAGGCACTGATGAGCGTGAACGTCTGCACCCGCGCGGAGAAGGACGCGATCGCCGAGCTGATCGGCGGTTTCCGGTTCACCGCCGGCTTCGGCAAGACCCTGTCGCGGCTTGTGCGACACGGCATCGGCGTACATCACGCCGGGATGCTGCCCAAGTACCGCCGGCTCGTCGAGTTGCTCACCCAGGCCGGCCTGCTCAAGGTCATCTGCGGCACGGACACCCTCGGCGTCGGGATCAACGTCCCGATCCGCACGGTGCTGTTCACCGGCCTGAGCAAGTACGACGGCGTACGCACCCGGCTGCTCAAGGCCCGCGAGTTCCACCAGATCGCCGGCCGAGCCGGGCGGGCCGGCTTCGACGTGGCCGGGACCGTCGTCGTACAGGCCCCCGATCACGTGGTGGACAACGCCCGCGCCCTGCTCAAAGCCGGGGACGATCCGAAGAAGCGCCGCAAGGTCGTCCGCAAGAAGCCGCCCGAGGGATCGGTCGGCTACGGGCGCCCCACGTTCGAGCGGCTCATCGCTGCCGAGCCTGAGCCGCTGACGTCGAGCTTCGCGGTGACCCACTCGATGCTGCTGAACGTCATCGGCCGCCCTGGTGACGCGTTCGGCGCCGTCCGCCGGTTGCTCACCGACAACCACGAGCCACGCCCGGCCCAGCTGCGCCACATCCGCCGGGCGATCGCGATCTATCGTGCGCTGCTGGCCGCGAACGTCATCGAGCGGCTGGACCTGCCGGACGACGAGGGCCGGACGGTCCGGCTCACCGTCGACCTGCAGGCGGACTTCGCGCTGAACCAGCCGCTGTCCCTGCTCGCGCTGGCCTCCATCGACCTGCTGGACCGGGAGACACCGACGTACGCCCTCGACGTCCTGTCGGTGATCGAGGCGACGCTGGAGAACCCGCGTCAGTTGCTGTCAGCACAGCTGTCGAAGGCCAAGGGGGAGGCCGTGGCGGCGATGAAGGCCGAGGGCATCGAGTACGACGAGCGGATGGAACTGCTTGAGGAATTCAGCTACCCGAAGCCGCTGGCTGAGCTGCTGGCGGCGGCGTACGAGATGTATCGCCGCGGGCACCCGTGGGTGGCCGACTACGAAGTCTCGCCGAAGTCGGTGGCGCGGGACATGTACGAGCGGGCCATGACGTTCGTCGACTACGTCGGCTTCTACGGGTTGGCGCGTTCTGAGGGGCTGGTGCTGCGCTACCTCGCCGACAGCTATAAGGCGCTGCGGCAGACCGTGCCGTAGGAAGCCCGGACCGAGGAGCTGGCCGACCTCATCGAGTGGCTCGGCGAGCTGGTCCGGCAGGTCGACTCGAGCCTGCTGGACGAGTGGGAGCAGCTGCGGGCGCCCGGCCTGCCGCTGCCGGTGTCGGTGCCCGATTCGGTGCCGCCACCGGTGACCGGCAACGTCCGGGCTTTCCGCGTCCTGGTCCGCAACGCGCTCTTCCGCCGGGTCGAGCTGGTTGCCCTACGGCGCTGGGACCTGCTCGGCGAGCTGGACGCGGC
>JACCXW010000188.1 GCA_013696785.1 Geodermatophilaceae bacterium
GACGCCTGCCAAGAAGACGCCTGCCAAGAACACGGCTCCCAAGAACACGCCTGCCAAGAAGACGGCTGCCAAGAAGACGGCTGCCAAGTCCCCCGCCAAGACACCATCGAAGGCGGCGCCGGTCAAGGCTGTCGGCGCTCCCGAGGGCTGGACCACTCGCGAGCTGGCCGCTGTACGGAAGGATCTGGAGGGCCAGCTCACCCAGATGCGGGCTGACTACGAGCAGACCCTGCGCGCCATCGACGAGCTGCAGACGCAGGCCAGCGACAGCGCCGGTGACGACCAGGCCGATGCCGGCAGCAAGACGTTCGAGCGTGAGCATGAGATGTCACTGGCGAAGAACCGGGCCGATCTGATCGGCCAGCTGGAGCACGCCGTCGAACGCATCGACGAGGGCCGCTACGGGCTCTGCGAGAGCTGCGGCAAGCCGATCGCCAAGGCGCGGCTGCAGGCATTCCCCGGCGCGACCCTGTGCGTGACCTGCAAGCAGCGCGAGGAGCGTCGCTGACCGCAGCGGCACGGCCGGGGTGTGGCCGGTGAGACACTGGACGGATGGGTGAGCCGGCGGGGCGTGCAGGTGAGTCGCAGTCGCCGCCGACACCCCTTCCCGGTATCAGCGCGAACGAAGATCCCCGAACCGCCCCGCGTCGGGCGCGTCTGCTGCTCCTTGTCGCGCTCGCCGTACTGACCCTGGACATCCTCAGCAAGCTCATCGTCGTCGCGACGTTGTCCGATCGTGAGCCGCTGCGCCTGCTGGGAGGCCTGCTGTACCTCACCGAGGCGCGCAACACTGGCGCGGCCTTTTCCCTCGCCGAAGGCGCCACGGTCGCCTTCTCCGTGGTCGCCGCGGTCGTGGTCGTCCTCATCGTCCGTACGGCGGGGCGGATCCGCTCGACCGGCTGGGCGATCGCGTTGGGATTCGTGCTCGGAGGCGCGGCCGGAAACCTGACCGACCGGATGCTGCGCGATCCGGGACCCCTCCGCGGTGGCGTCGTCGATTTCCTCAGCGTGCTGGATCCCTATGGTCAGGTCTGGCCGATCTTCAACCTGGCGGACTCCGCGGTTGTCTGCGGCGGGGCCCTCGCGGTGCTGCTGTCGGTACGCCGTGTCGACTTGGACGGGACTTGCGGCGGGACTCGGGACGGGATCCGAGGCAAGCGCGGCTCCAGCCGGTGACCCGAGCCTTCCGGGCGCGGCCAGTGACACGGTCCCTCCGGTGACACGGTCCCTCCGGTGACACGGTCCCTCCAGTGACACGGTCCCTCCCGGTTCCGGACGGCCTGGACGGGCTGCGGGTGGATGCGGCCCTGGCGCGTCTGTTCGGGGTGTCGCGGACCAGCGCGGTCGGGCTGATCGAGGGCGGTGACGTCCGCGTGGACGGTCGGGTCCCGATCAAGTCCGACCGGGTCAGTTCCGGTGACTGGCTGGAGGTGACGCTGCCGCCGCCGGCGGCGCCCCCGTCCATCGAGCCGGTCTCGGTGGCGGGACTGCGCGTGGTGTACGCCGATGCCGACCTGGTCGTCGTGGACAAACCGGTAGGGGTGGCCGCGCACCCGAGTCCCGGCTGGACCGGGCCGACCGTCGTACAGGGCGTCGCCGCGATGGGGCACCTGCTGGCGACGAGTGGCGCGGCCGAGCGCCAAGGCGTCGTCCACCGGCTCGACGTTGGTACGACGGGCCTGATGGTGCTGGCGAAATCCGAACGTGCCTACGCCGTACTCAAGGATGCCTTCCGCGAGCGTCGGGTGGACAAGGGCTACCACGCCCTCGTCCAGGGCCACCCCGACCCGAGCAGCGGCACCATCGACGCGCCCATCGACCGCCATCCCAGTGCGGACTGGCGGTTCGCGGTCGTGGCCGGAGGCCGGCCCAGCGTGACCCACTACTCGACGCTGGAGGCGTTCCGCGCGGCGAGCCTGCTCGAGATCCGGTTGGAGACCGGACGCACGCATCAGATCCGCGTGCACATGGCGGCCGTGCGGCACCCGTGCGTCGGCGACCTGACCTACGGCGCCGACCCAACCCTGGCCGACCGGCTGGGGCTGGCGCGGCAGTGGCTGCATGCCCAGCGGCTCGGTTTCGACCATCCCGCCGACCAGCGGCCGCTGGTATTCGAGAGCCCCTATCCGAGCGACCTGTCGGCGGCGCTGACCAGGGTGCGCGGATGACGGTGCGCGGATGATCCCGGCGATCGACGGGCTGGCGTCCTTCGGCCCGGCGACCGTGGCCGCGTGCCTGATCGCGGGCTACCTGATTGTCGGCGAGCCGGTCGCGGGCGCCGTTCTGCACCGCCGGTTCGAGGCCGGCCTGGGACGCGATCCGAATGCGCGGATCTGGCTCTACCAGCGGCTGCTCGTCCTGGAATGGGGACTCGTCCTGCTCGTGGCCGGTGTCGTGCTGCTCGCGCCGTCGGTCGGCTGGTCCGAGTTGGGATTGCGGCTGCCCGAGGATCGCCCCAACATCGCGGCCGTCATCGTCGCGGGGCTGGTCCTGGTGTTCCTGGTCGTGTCCACCCGCGCGGTGCGTGTCTCGGTCCGGCGCGGCGTCGACACGACAGCGGTGGCGGCTGCCGCGCCTCCGTCGGTCACCGCGCTGGTGCCGCGCTCGCCGGTCGAACGCCGCTGGTTCGGCCTGGTCGCGGTGACCGCCGGCATCTGCGAGGAACTGCTCTACCGCGGCTTCCTGCTCTCGGTCCTGCTCGCGGTCGTGCCGGACATCTCCGACATCGCTCTGGTGGCACTCGGCGGCATGGTGTTCGGCCTGGCGCACTTCTACCAGGGCATCACCGGGATCATCACCACGTCGGTGCTCGGGGCGGTCCTGGCGTTCCTGTACGTCGGAACTGGCACCGTGCTGGTGCCGATGCTCGTGCACGCCGCCATCGACCTGCGGATTCTGTGGGTACCGGTGTCGGTCCTGCCCCGTGAGGGGCAGGCGTGATGCAGACCCGGCCGGTGGAATCCCACGTCCGGATCCGTGCCGCCACGGATCAGGACAGCGCAGCGTTGACAGCACTCGTCGGCGGCTGCTTTGCCGAGTACCCGGGCTGCGTCCTGGACCTGCCCGGCATCGACGCCTGGATGATCGCCCCGGCATCGTCGTACGCCGGGTCCGGCGGCGAGCTGTGGATGGTGGAACTCGACGGCGACACCGTCGCCTGTGTCGGCTACAAGCCCACCCGGCCGGGGCGGGTCGAGCTGAAGAGCCTGTACGTCGCGGCGGTGGCCCGGCGCGGCGGCCTGGGTGCCCGCCTCGTCGGCCTGGTCGAGGATGCCGCGCGGGCGGCCGGCGCGGCTGAGATCGAGCTCTGGACCGACAGCCGGTTCACCGACGCGCACCGGCTGTACGAGCGGCTGGGCTACCGCCGTGGCCCGCAGACCCGGCACCTGAACGATCCCTCGGATACCACCGAGTTCTTCTTCGACAGGCCGTTGGCCTGAGAACCGTCGGTACCCCGGTGTTGCATGATGGGGATCCCATCGCGCGCCCTTCCCCCGCCGCGATCTCGGTCGGATCGAGCAGCAGAGGAGGAATCGCGGCAGTGACCAGCACGGCGCAGGGGCAGCAGTTCGTGCACCTGCACGTGCACACCGAGTACTCCATGCTCGACGGGGCGGCGAAGCTCCCGGCACTGATGGCCGAGACGGCGCGGCTGGGCATGCCGGCGCTGGCGATGACCGACCACGGCAATGTCTTCGGCGCCTACGACTTCTACAAGCAGGCCCGGGCGGTCGGGGTCAAGCCGATCATCGGCATGGAGGGCTACTACACGCCCGGCAGCCGCTTCGACCGCACGCCGTTCGACTTCGGCAGCGCGGTGCTGGACGAGGACGGCGAGGGCGGCTCGCGGAAGGGCAAGGCTGCCTACACCCACATGACGCTGCTCGCGCAGTCCACCGCGGGGATGCACAACCTGTTCCGGCTGTCGTCGTTGGCCTCGTTGGAGGGCCTGTACCGCAAGCCGCGCTTCGATCGGGACCTGCTGGAGCGCTACGGCGCCGGTCTGATCGCCACCACCGGGTGCCCGTCCGGTGAGGTCAACATGTGGCTGCGGGCCGGCAATTTCGATCGGGCCCGAGCCGCCGCGGCGGACTTCCAGGACATCTTCGGCAGGGACAACTTCTTCTGCGAGCTGATGGAACACGGGCTGGACATCGAGCAACGCACCCGCGGGGACCTGCTGCGGATCGCCGCGGACCTGCGGATGCCGCTGCTGGCTACGAACGACCTGCACTACACCCATCAGCGGGAGGCCGACGCCCACGACGCCCTGTTGTGCATCCAGACCGGCTCCAAGCTGAGCGACACCAAGCGGTTCCGGCTCAACGGCGACGGCTACTTCCTGAAGTCGCCGGAGCAGATGCGCGAGCTGTTCCGCGATCACCCCGACGCCTGCGACAACACGCTGGCAGTGGCCGAGCGATGCGAGGTCGGCTTCACCGAGGGTGCGGACCTGATGCCGCACTTCGACGTACCGGCGGGGGAGTCCCAGGAGTCCTGGTTCGTCAAGCAGGTCGAGCTCGGCCTGACCCGGCGCTACCCGGCAGGGGTCTCCACCCAGGTGCGGCAGCGGGCGGATTTCGAGACATCGATGATTGTCCAGATGGGCTTTCCGGCCTACTTCCTCGTCGTCGCGGACTTCATCCGGTACGCGCGGGACAACGGGATCCGGGTCGGTCCCGGCCGTGGGTCGGCCACCGGATCCATGATCGCGTACGCGCTGGGCATCACCGCCCTCGATCCGATCGAGGACAAGCTGCTCTTCGAGCGCTTCCTCAATCCCGACCGCGTGAGCATGCCCGACATCGACATCGACTTCGACGAGCGTCGCCGCGGAGACGTCATCCGTTACGTCACGGAGAAGTACGGCGAGGAGCGGGTCGCGCAGATCGTCACGTTCGGCACGATCAAGGCGAAGGCCGCGATCAAGGACGCCGCCCGCGTGCTGGACCGCCCGTACGCGCTCGGCGACCAGTTGACCAAGCTGATGCCGCCGCCGGTGATGGGCAAGGACATGTCCCTGGAGGGGGTCTTCACCCCGGAGCACCCTCGGTACAAGGAGGCCGGCGAGCTCCGGGCCCGCTACGAGGCCGACGAGGACACCAGGGTCGTGGTGAAGACCGCCCGCGACCTGGAAGGCCTCAAGCGGCAGTGGGGGGTCCACGCCGCCGGAGTGATTCTCGGCAGCAAGCCGCTCATGGACATCCTGCCGATCATGCGGCGGGAGGCCGACGGGGCTGTCATCACCCAGTTCGACTTCCCGACCTGCGAGGCGCTCGGGTTGCTGAAGATGGACTTCCTCGGCCTGCGCAACCTGACCATCCTGGACGACTCCGTCGCCAACATCGCCGCCAACCGCGATGAGCACGTGGACGTCGACGGCCTTGGCCGCGACGACAGCGCGACGTACGAACTGCTGAGCCGGGGCGACACGCTCGGGGTCTTCCAACTCGACGGCGGCCCGATGCGGCAGTTGCTGCGGGCGATGCGGCCCACCTGCTTCGAGGACATCGCGGCCGTGCTCGCGCTGTACCGCCCCGGCCCGATGGCCGCCAAGACGCACATCGCGTACGCCGACCGCAAGAACGGCCGGCAGCCGATCACGCCGATCCACCCGGAGCTCGAGGCACCGCTGGCCGACATCCTGGACGAGTCCTACGGGCTGATCGTCTACCAGGAGCAGGTGATGGCGATCGCCCAGCGGGTTGCCGGGTTCACCCTCGGCCAGGCCGATCTGCTCCGCCGCGCGATGGGCAAGAAGAAGAAGTCCGAGCTGGAGAAACAGTACGAGGCGTTCGCCGCCGGGATGCGCGAGCGCGACTTCTCCGACTCGGCGGTGAAATCGTTGTGGGAGGTCCTGCTGCCCTTCTGCGACTACGGGTTCAACAAATCGCACACCGCCGGGTACGGGCTGATCGCCTACTGGACGGCGTACCTCAAGGCGAACTATCCGTCGGAGTACATGGCAGCGCTCCTGACCAGCGTCGGTGACGACAAGGACAAGATGGCGGTCTACCTGGCCGAAGCCCGGCGGATGGGGATCAAGGTATTGCCGCCGGACGTCAACGAGTCCGCGGCCGACTTCACGCCGACCGGAACGGACATCCGCTTCGGGCTGGGCGCGGTCCGCAACGTCGGGCGCAACGTGGTGGCCTCGATCGCCCGCAGTCGCCTCGACCGCGGGCGCTTCACCGACTTCTTCGACTTCCTGCGTAAGGCCGAGCAGGTCGCCTGCAACAAGAAGGTGATCGAGTCGCTGGTCAAGGCCGGGGCGTTCGACTCACTTGGGCAGTCCCGCCGTGGGCTGACGGCGGTCCACGGACAGGCCGTGGATGCCGTTGTGGGACTCAAGCGGCAGGAGGCGATCGGGCAGTTCGACCTCTTCGGCACCGACACCGACGCCGGGCCCGAGTCAGCCGCCGCGCTGGCGTTCGATCTGGCCATTCCGCCAGGGGAGTGGGACAAGCGCGACCTGCTGAGCTACGAGCGGGACATGCTGGGGCTCTATGTCTCAGACCATCCGCTGCTCGGCCTGGAGCACGTGCTCGCCCAGCACGCCGACTGCTCCATCGCCGCCCTGCACGCCGAAGGCATGGAAGACGGCGAGCAGGTGACGGTCGCCGGCATCCTGTGCAACGTCGTCCGCAAGGTGACCAAGACCGGCTCCGCCTGGGCCTCGGCCAGGTTGGAGGATCTCGAGGGCAGCATCGAGGTGATGGTGTTCCCGGCGGCGTACGCCCAGCTCGGGATCCACATCGCCGAGGACGCGATCCTCACCGTCAAGGGCCGGATGTCGATGCGCGACGACGCGCCGAGCCTGTTCGTCAGCGACGTCACGCTGCCCGACCTGTCCGTCGGCCCCCGCGGCCCGGTCGTCGTCCAGCTGCCGGCCGCCCGCTGCACCCCGCCCGTCGTCGACCGGCTCAAGGAGGTGCTCGGCACCCACCCGGGGACCACGGAGGTGCACCTGCGGCTGCTCAACGGCAATCGCACCACCCTGCTCCGTCTGTCCGAGACGCTCCGGGTGAACGCGACGCCGGCGTTGATGGGCGATCTCAAGGCCCTGCTGGGCCCGAAGTCGATCGGCTGACGTGCCGAATCGGGCGTTGGTACTCGGCGGCGGTGGCATCACGGGCATCGCGTGGGAGCTCGGCGTGCTAGCGGGTCTGGCGGCGGAGGGCGTCGACCTCACCGCCGCGGATCTCGTGATCGGGACGTCGGCAGGGTCGCTCGTGGGCGCACAGGTGGCATCCGCGGCATCAGGGGCATCCGGGACCTCGATGCAGGACCTGTACGCCGCACAGCTGGCCGGATACGGCGTCGAGGTGGCTGCGCACATGGGGTCGGGGCTGCTGCTGAGATACGCCCTTACCCTGTTCCTGTCGCGTGACCCGATGCGCTTCCGCCGGCGAATCGGCCGGCTGGCGGTCGGGGCGCAGACGATGCCGGCGGAGGAGCGGCTGGGCGTGATCGCTGCCCTGCTGCCGTCCTCGCAGTGGCCGGAGCGTCACCTGCAGGTCACGGCCGTGAACGCCGACACCGGTGAGTTCCGGACCTTCGACCGCGCCAGCGGCGTGTCGCTGGTCGAGGCGGTGGCGGCGAGTTGCGCCGTACCGGGGGTGTATCCGGCGATCAGCATCGGCACCGGCCGGTACGTCGACGGAGGCGTCCGATCCGGTACCAACGCCGACCTGGCCGACGGCTACGAACGCATCGTCATCCTGGCGCCGGTGACCAAGGCGATCCGGCCGCTCCTCGGGGTCGACGCCTTTGTCCCTCGGCTGCGGGAGCGGGCCCGTGTCGTCACGGTCTCCCCGGACGTCGCGGCAAAGGCTGCTATCGGTCGCAACTTCCTCGACCCGGCACGTCGCGCGCCGGCCGCCGAAGCGGGCTGGGCGCAAGCGCGGGCCGTGGCCGGCCCCGTGCGGACCGTCTGGGAGTGAGGATCGCCGTTCTCTCCGACACGCATGCGCCCCGACGCTGGCGGACGTGCCCGCCGGCGGTCGCCGCCGGACTGGCCGGAGCGGACCTGATCCTGCACGCAGGGGACGTGTGTACCGCCGGTGTGCTCGACGAGCTGGCGGACTTCGCCCCGGTACGTGCGGTGCTCGGGAACAACGACGGACCCGACGTGGCCGCATGGGGCGCGCCGGAATCGTTGCAGCTGAACCTGGCCGGACTGCAGGTGGCGATGATTCACGACAGTGGTCCGAGGTCGGGTCGCCACCGCCGGATGCGCCGTCAGTTTCCCGCCGCGGACCTCGTGGTGTTCGGCCACTCGCACGTGCCCTATGACGCCTCGGACTGCGGTGTGCGGTTGTTCAATCCTGGTTCCCCGACGGACCGGCGCCGGCAGCCGCGCGGCACGATCGGGGTGCTCCAGATCGACGCCGGCACATTGCTACGGGCCGACATCCTCCCGGTGACCTGAGGTTTCGCTAGTACGCCCCGCCGGAGTTTCCGAGGACGGGCGCGATGGCGTCCCAGCGGGCGATCTCACAGCCGTTCTCACGGCTGAACGTGCTGTTCACCTGGGTGCCTCCGACCCGGCCGGTCACGGTCGCGGTCTGCGGTCCGCCATAGATCTCGGTGCACGCCAGATCCGGATTCGTCGGCGCGAAGACGTCGGTGCCCGCGGCGGCCAGACCCGCGCACGCGGCGGCGGGATCGGGATGGTCGCCACCGACCGGCTCGCAGCTGAGTGCATACGTCGTGACGTTTCCGTTGCCGTCGTCGACGGTCACGCTGAGCTGGGCGGGCAGGGCCGCTCCGGCCGGCGGCGTGGTGGATTCCGTGCCGGTGTCGTTGCCATAGTCGTCGCCGTCGTCGGACGTGGGGTCATCGGGGCCGGTCTCGCGGATCGCGGTCTGGCCACTGCCGTCATCGGCACCGGCGCCGGCCGTGCCGGAATCTGCGGACGGGTCGGCGCACGCGGTCAGCGCCAGGGCACTGAGGGCGGTGATGACCAGAGCGGTGCGGGAAACGCGGCGCATCAGAGACTCTCCTTCGGGTCGGCGTCACCACATGCGACGCAACCGAACGCGCCGCGGTTCCCTGCCACAGCGATCCGACCGTCTCATGTCGGGGACCCGACTGTCTCACGTGGCGACGCTGCGGTGCGGGTGCCAGATCACATCGGAGTGGGAGGTCGCGGCCGTCGAGAACGCCGGGCTGTAACACTGGCGGCGTGACCACGGGTAACGAGTCCACGCCAGTCGCTGCCGAGACCGTCGGTGAGCCGGCGGGTATGGACGCGACGGCGAATGCGGGGTACGCCCAGACAGCAGCCGCTCCCGTCCCGGCTGCAGTACCGGTCCAGCCGTGGTTTCACGGCCTTCGTCCGGGCGCGGCTGAGATCCTCGTCGCGACACGACTGGCGATCGTGCTCCTGCTCTCGGGCATCCCGCTCGGCGTGCTTTGGTGGCTCGTCGCCCCTCGCCGCAGTTACGAGGTGAGCGCCGAAGGCGCGTTCGCGGTCGTCCCCGAATCGGAGGCGGCCGTGGGCAGCGACGGCTGGTTCATGCTGCTCACCGCGGTCATCGCGTTGATCGCCGCGGTTGTGGCGTGGCGGCGGGAAGCGCAGCGCGGACCCTTGATGGCGGCCGCCCTTGCAGTCGGCATGCTGCTGTGCGGTCTTGTGACGTGGCAGGTTGGAACGCTGCTCGGTCCGGGACCCTCGGCCGAGGAGCTGGCGGAGATCGGCGCCGTGGTGGTCGGACCTCTCGGTCTGCGCGCCTACGGGGTCCTCGTCGTCGCTCCGTTCATGGCCGTTGCCGGGTATCTGCTGGCGGTGTGCTTCGCGCCCCGGGACGATCTGCGGGCAGCGGGTACGAGGTCCGCGGCCCAAGCGCCGCCGAATGCGGAAACGCCCCCGTCAATTGGCTGAGCGCGGAACACTCAACTCGATCAGCGGCACGGGCACGGCGTGCAGCCGGCGCACGATCGTGGACTCGCGGCGCAGCAGCCGGGCCTGCGCCTGCAGCCGGCTGACGGTCGAGGACTCCGCCAGCAGATCCTGCCGGTCCTCCATGGTCAACATCGCCGCGGAAGCCACCAGATAGGAAAGCACGGTCGGGTCGTCGGGCAGGTCGCTCGTGTCAGCCTCCCCGCCTTGCAGCCGGGCGACGTCGTTGGCGTATCCGCTGAACAGCCCACCGACGCGCCGGGCCAGCAGCTGCGCTTCGGCGCCGGGCTGGTCGTCGGCTTCGAGCCAGCGCACCGATCCGGTCAGGTACGGCTCGCTGGAGTCGTCGATGTCGAGCAGCTCGAAACGCTGCGCGCCGACCCCGATGACGTCGTACCGGCCGTCAGGGTGTGGGTTGATCCGGCGGATCCGGGCCGTACATCCGACGCTGTGCAGGGCCTTGACCTTGTCCGCGCCGACCTCCCAGCCTTCGCGGATCGCGACGACGCCGAACTGCCGGGCATCGCCCTCCGGCAGGTCCAGAAGATCGCGGACGAGGCTGCGATACCGCGGCTCGAAGATGTGCAGCGGGAGCAGTACGCCGGGAAACAGCACGGTCGAACCCAACGGGAACAACGGGATCGTGTCCGGCACGGACACGACCCTACGGCGATCGGGCTCCGACCAGGGATGCGTACGCTGGATGAGCCCACGACCTGCCGACCGGATCATGTCGTCCCTGAAGGATCAGCCGTGCTCCAGCTCATCGACCTGCGCGGCCGCGACCTGAGCCCGCGGTCGCTGCGGACGATCCTGCCGCGGGCAGCAGTCGACGTGGACGCCGCCGTAGACGTTGTCCGTCCCTTGTGCGATGACGTCCGGCTACGTGGCGAGCAGGCCGTCCGGGAGATCACCGCGCGGCTGGACCGGGTCGAGATCGACGGGCTGCGGGTCCCGGCAGTTCGCCTGGACGCGGCCCTGGCGGCGCTCGCACCCACGGTCCGGGCGGCCCTGGAGGAGGCGATCTCGCGGGCCCGGCGGGTGCACGAGGGCCAGCGCCGGGCGGACGTCACGACGCAGGTGGTGCCCGGCGGAACCGTCAGCGAGTGGTGGCGACCGGTCGGTCGGGTCGGCTTGTACGTTCCCGGTGGCCTTGCCGTCTACCCCTCCAGCGTCGTCATGAACGTCGTGCCGGCGCAACTCGCCGGGGTGCCCTCGCTGGCCGTGGCCTCGCCCCCACAGCAGGAGTACGGCGGCGATCCGCATCCGGCGATCCTGGCTGCCTGTGCGTTGCTCGGGGTCGACGAGGTGTACCGGGTGGGCGGAGCACAGGCGATCGCGATGTTCGGCTACGGCGCCGGCGATTGCGACTCCGTCGACCTGATCACCGGCCCCGGCAACGTCTACGTGACCGCGGCCAAGCGGCTGCTGCGCGGCGTGGTCGGCATCGACGCCGAGGCCGGCACCACCGAGATCGCGGTCCTTGCCGACCACAGCGCGGACCCACGGCACGTCGCGGCCGACCTGATCAGCCAGGCCGAGCACGACCCCGCCGCCGCGTCGGTCCTGGTCACCGACAGCGAGGCGCTGCTGGACGCCGTCCAGTCCGAGCTAACCGTGCAGGTGGAGCTGACCAAGCACTCCGACCGGATCCGGGCGGCGCTGACCGGGCAGCAGTCCGGCGCCGTACTGGTGGCCGACATCGACCAGGGCCTGCGCGTCGTGGACGCCTACGCCGCCGAACACCTGGAGATCCAGACGCGCGACGCCCGCACGATCGCGGGACGGGTCCGAAACGCCGGGGCGATCTTCATCGGGGCGCACTCGCCGGTCTCGCTCGGCGACTACTGCGCGGGGTCCAACCACGTGCTGCCTACGGGCGGCTGCGCCCGGCACTCCTCCGGCTTGTCGGTGCAGACATTCCTGCGCGGCATCCACGTCGTCGAGTACGACGAGACGGCCCTGCGCATCGCCGCGCCGCACGTGCTCGCCCTGTCCGACGTCGAGGATCTGCCGGCGCACGGCGCCGCCGTCACCGCCCGGTTGTGACCGATCTCCCCATCCGGCCGGATCTGGTCGGAGCCTCGCCGTACGGCGCGCCGCAGCTGGACGTCGCCGTCCGGCTGAACACGAACGAGAACAGCCACCCGCTGCCGTCCGAACTCGTCAGCGACATCGCCGTAGCGGTCGCGACGGCGGCCGCGGGGCTGAACCGCTATCCCGACCGCGAGGCGGCAGCGCTGCGCTCGGATCTGGCGCGCTACCTCGGCCATGGACTGAGCACCGCGCAAGTGTGGGCGGCGAACGGGTCAAACGAGGTGATCCAGCAGTTGCTGCAGGTCTTCGGCGGCACCGGTCGCAGCGCGCTCGGCTTCACCCCGACGTACTCGATGCACCCGATCATCAGCTCGGGTACCGGTACGGCCTTCGTCGACGGTCGGCGCGAGGCCGGCTTCGCGCTCACCGCTGCCGGTGTCCGCGCCCAGGTGGAGCAGCACCGGCCCGATCTGGTGTTCCTCTGCTCGCCGAACAACCCCACCGGCACGGCGTTGCCCCTCGATGTGATCCAGGCGGCGTACGACGCCACGGCGGGGATGGTGATCGTCGACGAGGCGTACGCCGAGTTCGCCCGCCCGGGGACACCGAGTGCGCTGACCCTCCTGCCTAGCCGGCCGCGGCTCGTGGTGACCCGGACGATGTCCAAGGCGTTCGGCATGGCAGGTCTGCGACTGGGATATCTGGCCGCGGACCAGGCGGTCGTCGACGCGGTCCGGTTGGTGCGGCTGCCGTACCACCTGTCGACTCTTACGCAGGTCGCCGCCCGCGCGGCGCTGACCCACGCACCGGCACTGCTCGAGACCGTGGCAGCTGTCATGGCGCAGCGGGACCGGATCGTGGCCGAGCTCCCGGCGTACGGGCTGACCTCGGTGCCCTCGGATGCGAACTTCGTCCTTTTCGGCGGCATGCCCGACGCCAAGGAGATGTGGCAGGCGCTGCTGGATCGGGGCGTACTCGTCCGGGACGTCGGCCTGCCAGGCTGGTTGCGGGTGACCGCGGGGACCGAGACGGAGACCTCAGCCTTCTTGGCCGCCCTTGCCGACATTGCCGGCCTCGCCGGCTAAGGCCGGTTGGTCTGCCCGCGCGGTCATGCCAGGGCGCCGTGGGCTCATCCGCAAGGCGACCAGGCCGGCAACGGCGGCAGTCACGGCGATCACGGTCCAGGTGCGCTGGAACGCATCGAGGGCGCCGGCCGGAGTGGGTGTGCCGAGTACCGCGACGACGACGCTGACCCCGATGACGGTGCCGAGCTGGCGGCTCATGGTGACCACCGCGCTGCCGGTCGACGTGCGGGCCGGCGGCAGGTCGACGGTGGCCGCGGACAGCAGCGTCGGCAACGTCAGACCCACCCCGACCCCGCCGACGAGCCAGCCGGGAAGCAATGCGCCGGCATAGTTCGGGTCGCTGTCGACGAGCAGGATCGCCAGGGCACCACCGGCGGCCAGCAGCAGGCAGCCGGCGGCGACGAGCCTCCCTGCGGGGACGGTCCCGGACAGGCGCTGACCCACGGCAGCGAACAGCGGAACCATCAACGGCCCGGGGGCGATCGCTAGGCCGGTCCGCAGCGCCGAGTAGCCCCAGACGTCCTGCAGCCACAGAACGTTGGACAGCAAGACGCCGGCGAACGCGACGCTGAACAGCACCGTCGTCACGTTGGACCAGGCGAACGTCGGAACTCGCAGCAGTGCCGGCTCGACCACCGGCGCCGGGTGGGCATGCGTGCGCCGCCAGAAGAGCGCGATCCCGATGGCGGCCACGAGGAACGACGCGAGGACCCGGCCGCTGCCCCAATCCCAGGTCGGGCCTTTCACCAGACCGAGCGCCAGCGCCGCGATGGCGACGGTCAGGATGGCGGCGCCGATCAGGTCAGGCAGCCGGGAGACGGACGTGTCCCGCGAGTCCGGGACCACCCGCCAGGCAGCGACGATCAGGCCCACACCGATCGGAATGTTGATGACGAACGCCCACCGCCAGCTGGCGTCGACGAGCAGGCCGCCGATCACCGGGCCGGCAGCCGCGGCCAGCGCCCCACTGGCCGCCCAGATCCGCAC
>JACCXW010000259.1 GCA_013696785.1 Geodermatophilaceae bacterium
GGTGATGCAACTGCGGGTACGCCGGTCCAGTCCCGGCCTGCTCCAGATCGAGCCCCACACCGACGCGGTGATGTAGTCCTGGAACGGCCGCGTGAAATCTGACGCCGCCCCGAGCGCGCGGTCCACGTGGTCTTCGCCGAGGGTCGCTCGCCGTACCGCCATCCCGGCGGCGAACGGGTCCGGCTGCAGATGCGCCAGGATCAGCTCGGCGAACCGCGCCGGCTTCTCGAGGTTGCCGAGGTGCGCGACGCCGGGGACCACCTCGAAGCGTGCCCCCGGGATGCCATCGGCAATCCGTCGGCCGTGTTCGGGCGGCGTCGACGGATCGGCGTCACCGGAGATCACCAGTGTCGCAGCGGAGATCGACCGCAGACCAGTCAGCAGGTCCATGTCCCGGATCGCCGCGCAGCATCCGGCGTACCCCTCGGCCGGCGTCGCGGTCAGCATCTCGTGCAGCCAGCGGGCCAATTCCGGTCGTTGCGCGCGGGTCTCCGGCGTCAGCCATCGCTGCGTCACGGCGTCGGCGACGGCCGCGACGCCGCCCGCTCCTACTGCCTCGATCCGGTCGTCCCACATCGACGCCGGACCCAGCTCGGCCGACGTGCAGCAGAGAACCAGCCGCTCGACCCGCTCCGGCGCATGTTGACCGAGCCACATCGCGACCATGCCACCCATGGACACTCCGACGACGCTGGCCCGATGCACGCCGAGCCGGTCCAGCAAGGCGACAGCGTCGCCACCCAGGTCGTCCATCGTGTACGTGCCGGCCGGTACCGGCGATCGGCCGTGGCCGCGCTGGTCGTAGCGCACGACGCGGAAACCGGCCTCAACGAGAGCCGCCGCCTGTGGCTCCCACATGCTGAGGTCGCTGCCGAGGGAGTTGGCAAGCAGCACAACCGGTCCGTCCGCCGGCCCGCTCAGTTCATGGTGTACGTCGACGGTCATCGCTTGGCCCTCCCGTACTCGTCAAGGGCCCGCTGCACGAACTCCGCCGCGCTGCCCAGGTACTGTTCCGGGTCCAGCAGGTCATGCAGCCGGGTCCGGTCGATCTCAGCAATGATCACCGGGTCCGCGGCCAACAGGTCGAGCAGGCTGCCCTCCCCCGCCAGCGCACGGTGCGCGCAGGAGGCGACCAGATCGTGTGCGGCCAGCCGGCCGACCGACGCCGTCAGAGCCGACGTGATGCACTCGGTGTTCAGCAGACCACCGGCGTCTTCGACGTTGCGTCGCATCCGGTCCGGATGCACTCGCAGCCGCTGCAGGCTCGTCAACAGCCAGGCAACGGCCGAACCGGTGCTGCGCATCAGTTCCATGACCGGCTGCCATTCCGCGTGCCAGGAGCCAGCGGCGCGCTGATGCTCGTGGCCCATTGACGACAGCAGTGTCGCCACCAGTCCCGGCGCCTGCTGCGCGCACGCAGCCGCGAGCACAGCCGCGACCGGGTTGCGTTTGTGCGGCAGCGTCGAGGACCCTCCGGATCCCGGGGGTCCCTCCTCGGTCAGCTCGGCGACCTCGGTCTGGGCGAGCAACATGATCGACCGGGTGATCATCGCCACCGTGCCGGCGGTCTGGCCGACTGCGCCGGCGAATGCCGCGATCCGGCTGCGCTCGGTGTGCCAGGCAAGGACCGGCTCGGCCAGATCCAGTCGCCGTGCCATGTTGGCCAGCACCGGCGGACCGTCGGTCCCGAGCGCTGCGAGCGTGCCCACCACCCCACCGAGTTGTACCGCGAACTGCCCGCGCGCATGCCGCAGCGCATCCTGTGCCGCCAGCAGCCCGGACAACCATCCCGCCGCGGTCAGGCCGAACGTCGTGGGCGCGGCCTGCTGCAGAAGCGTACGGCCGGCCTGAACAGTCCCGATGTGGTCGCGTGCCAGCGCGGCAACCGCGTCCGCGCATCGCGCCAGGTCCTCCACCACGACATCGAGAGCTCGTCGAGAGACGAGCATCAACGCCGTGTCCAGGATGTCCTGACTCGTCGCTCCACTGTGGACAGACGAGCCTGCGGTACCTGCTCGCTCGGTGAGTGCTCGCACCAGCGGCACGACCGGGTTGCCGGCGGCCGCGGACGCCCGTCCCAACTCGGCGACGTCGTAGAGAGTGGCGTCGCAGGCCGCCGCAATCGCAGCCGCGTCGCTGCGGTCCATCCGGCCGGCGTCGGCCAACGACTGCGCCAACGCGGCTTCGGCATCCAGCATCGCCCGCACCCACGCGGCGTCCGACAGCTGCTCCCGGACTCCCCCCGCAGCCTGGAGCCCACCGAAGAGCTCAGACATCGAAGAACACGGTCTCGTCCACACCCTGCAGGTGGATGTCGAAGAGGTACCCGTCATGCGCGGACCGGGCCAACAATGTGTGCCGGCGCTCGTCAGGCACCGCGGCCAGCACCGGGTCGCCGGCATTCGCCAGCTCGTGGTCCGGGAAGTAGATCCGGGTCACGACACGGTGCAGCAGCCCGCGCGCGAACACCGACGCATCCAGGTGCGGCGCCTGCGCGTCGACGGAGGCGGGGACTGTGGTCAGGATCCGGTACTGCCCTTGCGAGTCGGTCGGGCAGCGGCCGAAGCCGGCGAAGTCACCGCCGGGCACGGCTCGTGGCCAGGATGGGCCGGATCCCTGCCAGGTCTCGATCAGCGCGTCGGCCACGGTGTCCCCGGCGCCGTCGTACACGGTCCCGCCGATCCAGACCGCTCCGGGCGTGCCGGCGGCAACGACGTACGCGCCCTCGGCCCAGGTCAGGCCGATCGAGAGGTACGGCCCCACCGTCTGCGACGGCGTCTCCCCCGGCCTCACTGCTCGACCTCCTCGAACGGCGTGCCTTCGCGGCCACGCAGCACGATGTCGAAGCGGAAGGCCAAGGCCCAATGCGGAACCGTGCGGTCCATGTCCAGAGCGGAGATCATCCGGGCGCGGGCGGCCTTGTCCGGGACGGCGTTGAAGATCGGGTCGTGGGCGAACAGCGGGTCGTCCGGGAAGTACATCTGCGTGACCAGCCGCTGGGTGAAGGCCAGTCCGAACAGCGAGAAGTGGATGTGCGCCGGCCGCCAGGCGTTGTCGTGGTTGCCCCACGGGTACGCCCCGGGCTTGATGGTGACGAAGTCGTAGCGGCCCTCGGCATCGGTGACCGTCCGCCCGACGCCGTCGAAGTGTGGATCGAGCGGGCTGGGCCAGCTGTCCGCCGCGTGCCGGTACCGGCCACCGGCATTCGCCTGCCAGATCTCGATCAGCGAACCGGGAATCGGGCGGCCGTCCCCATCGAGAACCCGACCGTGCACGACGATCCGCTGGCCTTGTGGCTCGCCGTCGTGCTGGCGGGTGAGGTCCTTGTCGGTCGGCGCAAGCGCCGTGTCGCCGAAGACCGGGCCGGTCCGCTCGGTGAGCCGTTGCGGCAGTAGCAGCAGTGGCTGGGTCGGGTGTCGCAGCGCGGTCGAGCGGTACGCGGGGACGTCCAGTGG
>JACCXW010000261.1 GCA_013696785.1 Geodermatophilaceae bacterium
CGCTGGGGTACTGCGAGGCGATGACGTCGGACTGACCGATACCGAGCGAGCCATGGCTACCTGGGCCCGAAAGGTCGCGCGTGATCCCAACGGCACCACGGGCGCAGACGTGCAGGCCCTCCGCGACGTCGGATTCGACCATGCCGAGATCTTCGCGATCACTGCGCTCGTCGCACTGCGCATCGCGTTCTCGACTGTCAACGACGCGCTCGGTGCTTCTCCCGATGCAGCCTTGCGCTCCGCGGCGCCCGGCGCCGTCCTCAACGCCGTGACCTTCGGCCGGACCGTCGAGGAGAGCAGCTAGCGGCTCCGCCTGGCCGAGTCACCGGGCGGAGCCGGCGTGAGCCTGCTCCGTCTCGCCCACCTGGAATAGCAGAGGGGCGCAATCGCCTGCTGCCAGGCATTGAACGTTTGGTTGCTGCTGGGATCCGGCCCCGCGTCGAAAGCCGCTACCGCCGCCGCGAACGGCGCATCTCCCATGCGGGGGGCCACAATTGCAGCGCGCAGGAGGGCTGCGTATGTACCTTGACCCGTACGTACCAATGTGGGTACGTTGTCAGCCATGGACGCTGTTCTGCACGCGCTGTCGGACGAGAGTCGGCGGACGATGTTGGAGACGCTGCGGCGGGGTCACGCCACTGTCGGGGAACTGGCGCAGCGCTTGCCGATCGCCAGGCCTGGGGTTTCCCGGCACCTTCGCGTGCTGCGAGAGGCCGGGCTGGTCGAGGTACGCCACGAGGCGCAGTGGCGGGTCTACTCCCTTCGCCCCGAGCCGCTGGCCGAAGTCGATGCCTGGCTCGGTCACTACCGAAGCCTGTGGGAGCAACGTCTGGACGCCCTGCACACCGAAGTCACTCGAGGAAAGCGCAACTACAGGAGGACGACGACATGACGACCCCTCAGACAGGCAGCCGAATTATCGGCAGCATGCGAGCGGAGAACGGTAAGGGAACCGTCCGGATGGAGGATGTCTACGACACCGCTGTCGCGGACTTGTGGTCGACGCTGACCGAGCCCGACCGGCTGTCACGCTGGATCGCCGAGGTCACCGGCGACCTGCGGCCCGGTGGACTGTTTCATGCACGGTTCACCAGCGGCTGGGACGGGACCGGGCGAGTAGAAGTGTGCGAGCCACACCGTCGCATCCTGGCTACCATGAACCCCGGAGCCGACGACGAGACGGTGATCGAGGCGACGCTCGCCGATGAAGAAGGTAAGACCCGGCTTGTGATCGAGGAGCGCGGACTGCCCCTGGAAGAAGTCGCAACCCACGGCGCCGGATGGCAGGCCCACATCGAAGACCTGGCTTCCCATCTCGCCGGTCGCGAGGCCGCCGGCTGGATGGACCGCTGGACCGAGCTCGCCCCGCGCTACCGCGAGCTCGCCGACGAGCTGACATGACGGTCCGTACCGGGCTCGCGGTCCATTCCGGGCTGGGACCGCGTCCGTCCACGGAACCACGCGATCGGGCTGTGGCTAGGAGGCCTTGACCACGGAGTAGCGCAGGTTGGGTTGCCTTGCGCGCCTGGACCCTGCTCGTGGGCTCGAACCGGATGTGCCCGCCGGCGCCATCGAGCAGGCGTGTCCCGGCGCCGAGAAGGACCGGCACAAGATGGATCCGCACCTCGTCGACGAGCCCGGCGCGCAGCAGCTGCCCGCCGATGCTGGCGCTGAACACGTCGACGTCCTTGTCACCGGCCATCGCTCTCGCCGTAGCGACCGCTCCTACGGGGCTCGGGACGAAGTGGTACACACCGTTGTCGGGGACGTCCTGCGGTGTGCTGTGGGACACGATGACGGTGGGGGTACGGAGGTCGAAGCCGGGGCCGTCGGCGCCCCAACTCGCAATCGACGTGTCGTAGGTTCGCCGTCCGGCGATACTGGCGCCGACACTGTCCTGGCTTTCGGCGTGCACGTCGCGGCTGCCCTCGTCGTCGCCGAAGGCCCACTCGTGCAGGACGTGGCCGCCGTCGCCCATCGGCTCCTCGAGCCGCGGATTGGCTGCCGTGACGTAGCCGTCGAGGGACATGCTGATCTCGAATCGGACGTTGCGCATGGTGTGTGTCGTTCCTTTCGTGGCCCGGCCGGTACGCCGGGAGGTGGAAATGCGGCTGATGGTCAGGTCCGAAGTCCTTGTGCAGGTGCTTCAACGGGGACGTCGAAGCAGACCGGCCAGACCGGACATGCGCCGTACGACGAACATCTGGTCGTCGACACGCCAGGCCAGGATCGCCAGTGAGCTGCTATCGGGCTCTGTCAGCCGGGGGACGCGGCCGCGAACAGCACCTCTGAGCCCACGGGCACGTAGCCGGCGGCCAGGACAGCCCGCAGGGACGCCGCGTTGCCGGGTGAGAGCTGAGCCCACAGGGGCTCCTCGGCGGGAACGAGATAGCGTGCGGCCTCCGCGAGTGCCCGACCGAGTCCGGTCCCCCGTTCCGCCGGTGGGACCTCGAAGGCGGTCTCCCAGCGTCCCGCGAACCCGCGCCCGACAAGGATCATCGTCTGCGGGACGGCAGCCACGGCGTACGCGCGGATGTCCGTCCGGTAGCGGTGGGCGCGTGTGAGGCGGGTGTGCTCGCCGTCCAGCGGAACGAGATCCAGTGCCGGCCGGCCGGACTGGCCCGGCGCGACCAGTACGACGTCCAGCGCGCCGGCCGGGCGACGCAGCACATCCGTGAGTGCACCGAGGAAGGGCGGCTTCATCGCCGACCCGACATCGTCGTGGTCGAGGTTGGCGCGTACCCAGTCCGCCGAGACGTCCGCGGCGACGACGTGATGTGCGGTGAACGCGAGTACGCCGGCCGTCGGGCCAGGGGGCTGGGGGTACACCTCGACGAAGCCGTCCGCTTCGGGATAGCGGCCCTGCGCGACGCCGGCCAGCAGCAGGCTGACCGGATGGGTCATGCCGGCCGTCCCACACCTCGATGATCATGGACCTTGGCCGGTCGGGACCGGCGCAAACCCATGATCATCGCCTGGAGACGGTCAGACGTTGAAGCCGAGGGCCCGCAGCTGCTCTCGACCGTCGTCGGTGATCTTGTCCGGTCCCCACGGGGGCATCCAGACCCAGTTGATCTTGGCGCCGGCGGTCAGACCCTCGCCGGGACCACCGGTCAGCGCGGCCATCGTCTGGTCCTCGATGACGTCGGTCAGCGGGCAGGCCGCAGACGTCAGTGTCATGTCCAGCGTCACGACGTTGGCGTCGTCGACGTGGACGCCGTAGAGCAGGCCGAGGTCGACGACGTTGATCCCGAGTTCAGGATCGACCACATCCCGCATGGCCTCCTCGATGTCGTCGATGGACGCTTTGTCACCCATGATGGCCTCCGGATTGGATTATTCGGGCTTGCCCCAACGCGTCTTTTAGAGCCATCCAGCCGAGCAGGGCGCACTTGATCCTCGCGGGGTACTTACCCACCCCCACGAACGCCACGGCGTCGTCGAGAGATTCCTCGAGCGAGTCCGCTACCGCCTGGTCGCCCTTGCTCTGGATGAGCGTCAGGAAGTCGGCGCCGATGGCGAGCGTCTGCTCCAGCGTCTTGCCCCGGACCAGATCGTGCAGCACGGACTGCGAGGCCTGGCTGATGGAGCAACCCAGACCCTCGTAGGAGACGTCCTGGACGACATCGCCGTCCAGATGCACCCGCAGGGTCACCTCGTCGCCGCAGGTGGGATTCACCTGGTAGGACTCGCCCTCGTACGGCTCGCGAAGGCCTCGACCGTGCGGGTCGCGGTAGTGGTCCAGGATGATCTCCTGGTACATGCTCTCCAGCTGCATCAGCGCAGCCCGAAGAAGCGCCGGACCTGCTCCAGCCCGTCGGCCAGCGCGTCGATCTCCGCCCGGGTCGTGTACAGGTAGCCGGAGGCTCTCGTCGACGCCGGTACGCCGAACCGCCGGTGCACCGGCTTGGCGCAGTGGTGGCCGCCGCGGACTGCGATGCCGTAGGAATCCAGCACCTGGCCGATGTCGTGCGGGTGCAGGGAGCCGAACGTGAAGCTGATCGCGCCGCCGCGGTCCTGGACGGTTGTCGGACCGATGATCTTCACGTCGGGGATGGCCTGAAGCCGCTCCAGCGCGTAGGCGGTGATCTCCCGCTCGTGCGCCGCGACGGCGTCCATTCCGAGGGCGGACAGGTAGTCGGCGGCAGCACCCAGCCCGATGGCCTGCGCGATCGGCGGCGTACCGGCCTCGAACCGATGCGGCGGCGGCGCGTACGTCGACCGCTCCATCCGCACGTCCTCGATCATCTCCCCGCCGCCGTGGAACGGGGGCAATGCGGCAAGCAGATCGCGGCGGCCCCACAGCACACCGATTCCGGTGGGACCGAGCATCTTGTGTCCGGTGAAGCCGAGCAGGTCCGCTCCGGTGGCGGTGACGTCGTACGGCAGCTGCGGCACGGCCTGCGCCGCGTCGAGGACGACGAGCGCGCCGACCTCGTGCGCTCGCCGCGCGATCTCGGCGACCGGGTTGATCGTGCCCAGCATGTTGGAGACGTGCACGAGCGAGACGACCTTGGTCCGCTCGGTGATCACGTCATCGAGGTTGGACAGGTCGAGCCGGCCGTCGTCGGTGATCCCGAGCCAGCGCAGGGTCGCGCCGGTGCGCTGGGTCAGCAACTGCCACGGGACGATGTTTGAGTGGTGCTCCATCTCGGTGATGACGACCTCGTCGCCAGGCCCGACGCGGTACGGCGGATCCGCCCACGCGAGCACGTTCGCGACGAGGTTCAGACCCTCGGTGACACCGCGGGTGAAGATGATCTCGTCACGGCTCGGTGCCTTGACGAAGGCCGCCAGCTTGTCCCGGGCGGCCTCGAAAGCGGCGGTCGCCTCCTCGCCGAGCTGATGCACCGCCCGCGCCACGTTGGCGTTGTGCTGCTCGTAGTGGTCCCGCAACGTGTCGAGCACCTGCCGCGGTTTCTGCGACGTGTTCGCGCTGTCCAGATATACCAGTGGCCGGTCGTCGGCCAGTCGCCGCTCCAGGATCGGGAAGTCCTTGCGAATCGTCTCGACATCAAAATCCACGGCGAGGCTCATGCGGGTGCCTTGAGGAAGCGCTCGTAGCCGTCGGCCTCCAGCCGGTCGGCCAGCTCGGGGCCGCCCTCCTCGGCGATGCGGCCGTCGACGAAGACGTGCACGAAGTCCGGGGTGATGTAGCGCAGGATGCGGGTGTAGTGCGTGATCAAAAGGACGCCCACGTCGCCGGCGGCGCTCACCCGGTTGACCCCCTCGGCGACCGCTCGCAGCGCGTCGACGTCGAGGCCGGAGTCGGTCTCGTCCAGGATCGCGATGGCCGGCTTTAGCAGGCTCAGCTGCAGGATCTCGTGCCGCTTCTTCTCCCCACCGGAGAAGCCCTCGTTGACGTTCCGCTCGGCAAACGCCGGGTCCATGCCGAGGACATCCATCGCGGTCTTCATCTCCTTCACCCAGGTTCGGATCTTGGGGGCCTCGCCGCGGGTGGCGGTCGCCGCGGAGCGCAGGAAGTTCGACATCGACACGCCGGGCACCTCGACCGGGTACTGCATCGCGAGGAACAGCCCGGCCCGCGCCCGTTCGTCAACGGTCATCGAGAGCACGTCCTCGCCGTCGAGCGTCACACTGCCCTGGGTAACCTTGTACTTGGGGTGGCCCGCGACGCTGTAGGCCAGCGTCGACTTGCCCGAGCCGTTCGGGCCCATGATCGCGTGCGTCTGCCCGGCCGAGATCGTCAGGTCGACCCCCTTGAGGATCTCCTTCTCCTCCTCGCCGGTGCCGACCGACACGTGCAGGTCGCGGATGTCAAGCGTGGCCACGTTCAGTTCTCCCTATTTCTTTGCAGCGAAGCATCGGAATGTGAGTTGCCGGAGAGGTCGACGAGCACGTCGTTCCCCTCGATCCGCACCGGGTACACCGGTACGGCGATGGTCGCGGGCATGCCGGTCGGCTTGCCGCTGCGCAGGTCGAAGCGCGATCCGTGCAGCCAGCACTCGATCGTCGTACCTTCCACGTCACCTTCTGACAGCGCGACGTCCGCGTGCGAGCACACGTCGCGGATGGCGAAGACCTCGCCCTCGGTGTGCACGATCGCCAGCGGTTCCTCGCCGACGTCGACGTGCACGGCACCGGGGTCCTCGATCTCGTCCAGTCCACAGACCCGGGTGAACGTCTTTTCGGTAGCGGGCATCAGTTCGGGCCCTTCGCCAGACGCGCCTCGACCGCCTCCATCAGCGGGCCGCTGACGGACTCGTCGCCGATCCGGGCGAGCAGGCCGGCGAAGAAACCGCGGACGACGAGCCGCCGGGCATCGTGCTCCGGGATGCCCCGCGACATCAGATAGAACAGCTGCTCGTCGTCGAAGCGGCCGGTGGCGCTGGCGTGCCCGGCCCCGACCACTTCGCCGGTCTCGATCTCCAGGTTGGGGATCGAGTCGGCGCGGGCTCCCTCGGTCAGGACGAGGTTGCGGTTCAGCTCGTAGGTGTCGGTGCCGGTCGCGCCGGCCCGGATGATGACGTCGCCGACCCACACCGCGTGGGCCTCATCGCCCTGCAGCGCGCCGCGGTACTCCACCCGGCTGCGGCAGTCCGGAACCGTGTGCTCGACCACCAACCGGTGCTCCTGGTGCTGGCCGGTGTCGGCGAAGTACAGCCCGAGCAGCTCGGCGTCCCCCCCGCGATCGGCGTACTCGACCGTGGTGGACAGCCGGACCAGGCTGCCGCCGAGCGTCACGACGATGTGGCGGAGCCGGGCGTCCCGGCCGAGGCGGATCTTCTGGTGCTGCACGTGGACCGCGTCGCCGTCCCAGTCCTGGATGCTGACGAGCATCAGGCCGGCGTTGTCACCGACGGAGATCTCGACGTTGTCGGCATAGGACACGGTGCCGCGGTGGTCGAGAACCACCGACGCCTCGGCGCCTCGGCCGACGTCGATCACGGTGTGCCCGAACGCCGCCGCGTCCCGGCCGCCCGCACCGCTCACGGTCAGCCGGATCGGCTCGGTGAGTTCGGCGCCGGTCGGGACCGACAACACGTAGGCGTCCGGCGCGGAACTCCACGCCTGCGCGCTGACCCGGTCGAAAGGGATCAGCACCGTCCCGACGCGCGGGTCGGCGTCGGTCACGGTCTCCCCCGTGACGCCGGCCGGAGCCTGCAAGTCGCGGGTGATCAGACCGCCGGGTGTGAAGGTGCCGTCGTGCAGACCGGCGAGGCGACGCAGCGGTGTGAACCGCCACTGCTCCTCGCGACCGGTGATCTTCTGGAAGTCCTCGACGTCTGTAGACCGAATGAGCTCAGGCCGAACGTCGGCTGGCTGGTTGCGCTCAGCCAACTGAGCCCTCCATCTGCAATTCGATGAGGCGGTTCAGCTCCAACGCATACTCCATCGGGAGTTCGCGGGCGATCGGCTCGACGAATCCGCGCACGACCATCGCCATCGCCTCGTCCTCGGTCAGGCCACGGCTCATCAAGTAGAAGAGCTGGTCGTCGCTGACCTTGGACACCGTCGCCTCGTGCCCCATGGACACGTCGTCCTCGCGGACGTCGACGTACGGGTAGGTGTCCGAGCGGCTGATCGAGTCGACCAGCAGCGCGTCGCACTTCACCGTGGACCGTGAACCGTGCGACCCGTCGGCGATCTGGACGAGCCCGCGGTACGACGTACGGCCGCCGCCGCGCGCGACGGACTTGCTGATGATCGTCGAGGATGTGTTCGGGGCGGCGTGCACCATCTTGGCGCCGGCGTCCTGGTGCTGGCCCTCCCCCGCGAATGCGACGGACAGCACCTCGCCCTTGGCGTGCTCACCGATCATCCAGACGGCCGGGTACTTCATGGTGACCTTCGAGCCGATGTTGCCGTCGACCCACTCCATCGTGGCGCCCTCGTGGGCAACCGCCCGCTTGGTGACGAGGTTGTAGACGTTGTTCGACCAGTTCTGGATGGTGGTGTAGCGGCAGCGCGCGTTCTTCTTGACGATGATCTCCACGACCGCGGAATGCAGCGAGTCGCTGGAGTAGATCGGCGCTGTGCAGCCCTCGACGTAGTGCACGTAGGCGCCCTCGTCGACGATGATCAGCGTCCGCTCGAACTGGCCCATGTTCTCGGTGTTGATCCGGAAGTAGGCCTGCAGCGGGATGTCGACGTGCACGCCCTTCGGGATGTAGATGAACGACCCACCGGACCAGACCGAGGTGTTCAGCGCGGCGAACTTGTTGTCGCCGACCGGGATGACCGAGCCGAAGTACTCCTTGAAGATCTCTTCGTGCTCACGCAGGCCGGTGTCGGTGTCGAGGAACAGGACGCCCTGCTCTTCCAGGTCCTCGCGGATCTGGTGATAGACGACCTCGGACTCGTACTGCGCCGCGACGCCGGAGACCAGGCGCTGCTTCTCCGCCTCCGGGATGCCGAGCTTG
>JACCXW010000293.1 GCA_013696785.1 Geodermatophilaceae bacterium
ACTGTGGATTGTCCGCAGCCAGTCCGCAGAATGATCGCAAACTCTTAACATCGTCAAACGCTAAGTACAGCTATTAGTCCTGCTCAGCGCCCGAATTCGTCGGCGGTCAACCACTCCCAATCACGCAGGTGTGGTTCTGGGTCAACGAGCCCGGCAAGGTCATCATCGGGCGCAAGGGGAACTTCCTCGCTGGCGCTGGGCGTCGAGCACCTCAAGCCATCCTCGCACCTGGGCCTGAGGCCAACCCCACGGACCGCAGCGGCTAGGCTGAACCGTCCCGGCGTGTCCGGAGGCTGAGTTCTCCCGGCAGCGGCTGCTGCAGGTCGTCGTTGATGCTGTCGAACTGGGCCTCGAACTCGATCGGTGGAACGTAACCGAGGCTGCTGTGCAGGCGGGTCGTGTTGAACCAGTGGACCCAGTTCAGCGTCGCGAGCTCGAGCTCGTCGACTCCGCGCCAGGGTCCCTCGGGACGGACCAGTTCGGCCTTGTAGAGACCGATCAGGCTCTCGGCGAGGGCGTTGAAGCTCCTATAGATGTCAAGAGCGTGAAGCGGCGTTGGCGACGGGCGCCGGGTGGGTGCTGCTCGCGAGGTCGACGGGTGGCAACAGGTGGTAGATCTCGCGGGCGAGGTAGCGCTTGAGGCAGCGGATGATCTCGCGCTTGGACAGGCCCTCAGCGGTCCGCCGGGCGGTGTAGTCGATGGTGGGCTGGTGCCAGCAAAGCCGGACGATGACCGCGCGGTAGAGGGCGGCGTTGGCCTGGCGGTTGCCGCCGCGGTTGAGCCGGTGGCGGCCGTTGGTCTTGCCGGATCCGGCTGGGATGGGGCAGGCGCCGCACATCTTGGCGAAGGCCGCCTCTGAGCGGATCCGCTCGGTGTTGTCGCCCGCGGTCACGAGCATCTCGGCCGCGATGTCCAGGCCGACGCCAACGGCTTCGACCAGGCGCGGGGCGATGGTCTTGGTCAGCATCTTCAGGTGCTTGCTGTGGACCTTGATCTCCTCGTGCAGCTGCAGCCAGCGGCGCGCCAGGGACCCCAGGACGTGGCTCATCGCGGCGTCGGGCGCAGCAAGCCAGCCTGTCGACGGCAATGCGGCGCAGGCCTCGATGAGTTTGTGATCGGTGAGCGGCTCGAGCTCGGCCCGCAGCTCGACGCTGGCAGTCACCAGGGTCGCCTTGAGCGCGATCATGCTGGTGGTGCGGGCTTTCATCGCGGTGTCGCGGGCTGTCTTGAGCAGCCGCAGGGACTCGATCGCGCCGTCGGCGGTCTTGGGGACAGCGGTGCTCCGGCCGGCCAGCACCTGCCGGGCGGCGTGTTCGGCGTCGATCGTGTCGCTCTTGCCGGACAGCCGGCGCTCGCCGTTGCGCGGCGGCCGGTGGACCTCCTGCACGGTGTGACCGTGCCGGCGCAGGAATCGGGCCAGCCCGATGCCGTAGGAGCCGGTGCCCTCGACCCCGAACGCCTGCAGTCGACCCTGCGGACCGACGCAGGCCAGAGCGAACGTCAGAAGCTCGGCGAAGCCCGCGGCGGTTGCAGGAAGGTGGAACTCGGCGAGGCGGCCGCCGAGGCCGTCGAGCAGGACCGCGACGTGCTGGTCCTTATGAGTGTCGACACCGACGACGACATCGTCCGGTCGCAGTTGCATGCTGGGCATGGCTGGGGCTCCTCAGGGCGTTCCCGGTCGCTGGCCCGCTGGTCGGGCGGGCGGACAGGACTGCGATGAGACCCTGGTCGAGTCAGGCTCCTATCAGGTCACTGCACGCCCGACCAGCGGTCGGAACGTCGCCGCGACGAGAGCCGACAGATCAACGCGAAGACACCCACGGGGCCGGTCGTAACAGGGGTCAGACCCCCGCCGCGGCGACACCACGATGCTCGCAGTCGTAGCTGTCGCCGACGGACCCGATCGATGCGACGGCGCCGGCCTCGAGCAGCCGGTCGGTGTCGCGGATGGAGGTGTACTGCCCGGCGTCGCTGTGTGTACCACGCCGGTGACGTCCTGTCCGGCGCGGCCCCGGTTCCACAAGGCCATCTCCAGGGCGTCCAGCGGCAGCTGGGTCGGCATCGCAGCGGCAGTTCGCCATCCCACGATCCGTTGGCTGCAGGCGTCGAACACAAAGGCGGTGAACGCCATCCCGGACCACGTCGGGACGTAGGTGAAGTCCACCAGCCACAGCTTGTTCGGCGCGCCGGCCCGGAACTGCCGGTCGACCCGCGGGCCGCTGCGCAGCCGGGTCCGGACGGGTCGTCTTGAACGTCCGGCCGCGCGAGACGCCCCGCAGGTGTGCGTCCTTCATCAGCCGTTCGACCTGGCACTTCGGGACGGGGATCCCGTCCACCCCCTGCTCGCGCTTGAGCTGACGCCAGACCTTGCGGCTGCCATACAGCCCTCGGCCGCGCTCTCGACTGCCGTGACCCGGACGATCTCGGTCAGGACCCTGTCGTCACGGCTCTGCCGCGCCGACGGTGGCCGGGTCTTGG
>JACCXW010000298.1 GCA_013696785.1 Geodermatophilaceae bacterium
GGCTGGTCGAGCGCGCCCGAGGCCCCGAGGTCCGGGCAGGTCCCCACGAAGGTCTGCACCCCGCTGCTGACCAGGCGGTCCACGGCCCGACCGAGATCCCGGCGGATCGAGGCGAGGCTGGCGCCCCGGAGGGCGTCGTTCGCACCTATGCAGATCACGGCGATGTCCGGCCGGCCGAGCAGTGCCTGCGAGACCTGCGGGCCGAGGTCGCGGCAGCGGGAGCCGCTGACGGCTACGCCGGCCAGCCGGATGCGCCAACCTCGTCTGGCGAGGCGTTGCGCGAGCTGCCCGCCGAGACTCTGCCCGACCGCTTCGACGCCGACGCCGGCCCCGGTCGAGTCACCGAGAATGACGAGTCGTACCTCGCGTCCGGCGGTGTCGCCGAACTCTCCTTGGACAGCGGGAGCGGTGTTCGGATCGACGTACTCGCGCCGAACGGCGAGGACGGCCTCGGCCGAAAGGACGACAGCTGCCGTCACGGCTGAGGCCAGTGTTCCCGCCGTGAGCGCCCGGCCCGCGCGCCGGGCCAGCGAACCGGTCATACGGCTTGCCCCTTCGGCTGGGCGTCCGGGTTTTCGCAGCCGTCGGCGGCCTCCTCGGGTGTAGGCATCTTCGCGGGCCGCCGCCGCAGTGACAAGGCCAGCGACCCGCCGCGAAGGCCTCCTCCGCGCGACGCGGCCGCGGACACCTCCGTGCCTGAATGCCAGGCGGCCCGGACTGCAGCCATCGCGATGGGCTCGATGCCTCCGGAGGTCAACGGCATTTCGCGGAAGTCTGCCGGCGCCGGGATCCCGATGGCAGCGGCGACTGACGGGAGCATGACCGCGGCGGCGGCGGCGTAGCCATCGGCGGAGGGATGGAACTCGTCCAGGCTGAACCACTCCGGACGTGCCTCGAACTCCGGGCCGAGCAGGCTGCCCAGCGAGACCGACCTGCCGCCGGCCTCGACTACCGCGACCGTCTGCGCAGCGGCCATCTGACGACTCCACCGCCGCCCGAACAGGCGTAGCGGTTGCGGCACGTGCCGCAGCGTTCCGAGGTCCGGGCAGGTGCCGACGACAACCTCGCATCCGCCTTGGCGCAGCAACAGCACGGCCTGCCGCAGCTGGCCCACCGCCCGGGCGACCGGAATCCGCGCCGTCACATCGTTGGCGCCGATCATGATGACGGCCACGTCCGGTGACTCCGGCAACACCCGGTCGATCTGCAGCGCCAGGTCGCTCGATTCCGAGCCCGTGACCGCGACCTGCACGAGGCGCACCGGGCGCCGGGCGAATCCGGCCAGTGAATGTGCAAGCAGCACACCCGGCGTCTCCGTGACGAGGTCGACGCCCCGACCGACAGCGCTGGAGTCACCGATCATGGCCAGAGTCAGCGGCCGGTCGCTGCCCTCGCCCCATACCCCGGTGCCGTTCGGCGGGTCCTCGATGCCCTCGTGCCGTAGCACCCGGCGCCGTGTCATCCTTGCCTGGGTCCGCAGTACGCCGAACAGCGCCGCACCGATCAGTCCCGCACCGACCCCGGCATACGCCGTCGTAGTGGCTATTCGGCGTACGCCACCGGACCTGCTCGAAGCGGTCGCGGTGCTGCCGGTGATCATCAACATCCGAGGTTAGCCGACCTCGTTAGGCTGAGCCGAGCGAGATTCGCGCCGCCGCAGTGGCGGGGGCATGCGGCCGGGCCGCCCGGGAAGGATGTGTCGTCAGCGTGCAGTACGCCGATTCGATGGTCGACTTGGTCGGCAACACCCCGCTGGTCCGACTCGGCTCGGTGACCAAGGACCTGGCACCGCTCGTGCTCGCGAAAGTCGAGTACTTCAACCCGGGCGGGTCGGTCAAGGACCGGATCGCGCTGCGGATGATCGAGGCGGCCGAGGCCAGCGGCGAACTGAAGCCCGGCGGCACGATCGTCGAGCCCACGTCGGGAAACACCGGAGTGGGACTGGCGATCGTGGCCCAGCAGAAAGGCTACCGCTGCGTCTTCACCTGCCCGGACAAGGTGTCACACGACAAGGTCAGCGTGCTCCGAGCGTATGGCGCCGAGGTCGTCGTGTGCCCCACGGCCGTCGCGCCGGAGCACCCGGACTCCTACTACAACGTCTCGAACCGGTTGGTCCGGGAGATCTCCGGCGGGTGGAAGCCCGACCAGTACTCCAACCCGGAGAACCCAGCCAGTCACTATCACTCCACCGGACCCGAGATCTGGACCCAGACCGACGGACGGATCACTCACTTCGTGACCGGGGTCGGGACCGGAGGCACGATCAGCGGGACCGGCCGGTACCTCAAGGAGGTCTCCGGTGGCCGGGTCCGGGTGATCGGGGCCGACCCCGAAGGCTCGGTCTACTCCGGCGGCACAGGACGGCCCTATCTCGTCGAGGGAGTCGGGGAGGACTTCTGGCCGAGCGCCTACGACCCCACGGTGGCTGATGAGATCGTCGCCGTCTCGGACCGGGACTCGTTCCTGATGACTCGCCGGCTCGCCCGGGAGGAGGGTCTGCTCGTCGGGGGCTCCTGCGGGATGGCGGTGGCGGCGGCGCTGCGGGTGGCCGCCCCGCTCGGCGCCGACGACGTCGTCGTGGTGCTGCTGCCGGACTCCGGCCGCGGCTACATGTCCAAGATCTTCAACGACGAGTGGCTCGCCGACTTCGGTTTCCTCGCCCGCGACTCCGAGGACACCACTGTCGGCGACGTGCTCAGTCGCAAGACCGGGTCGTTGCCGGAACTCGTCCACGTGCATCCGACCGAGACCGTCCGGGAGGCGATCGACATCCTGCGGGAGTACGCCGTCTCGCAGGTGCCGGTCGTCCAGGCAGAGCCGCCCGTCATGGCTGCAGAGGTCGTCGGCTCGGTGGTCGAGCGCGACCTGCTCGACGCGCTGTTCGAGGGCCGGGCGAGCCTGGCCGACCGGTTGGAGAAGCACATGTCACCGCCGCTGCCGCAGCTGGGCTGGGGGGAGACCGTGGCGGTCGCCATGGAGGAACTTCGGCACGCCGGTGCAGCTCTCGTTCTGGATGACGGCAAGCCGGTCGGGGTGCTGACCCGTCAGGACCTGCTCGGCTTCCTGGCCGGCAACGAGCACTGATGACGCAGCCGCCGCGGTGAACATGAAACGTCCGTAGGTTTGAGCGAACGGCGCTCGAACCTACGGACGTCATGCCTGCGGGTGGTTCAGCCGGCGGGGATCGACGGAGCCGCTGCTACCTCCTCCGCGCGCACCTTGATCGTGAAGAACGTCACGACGAACGCGGTGAGCGCGAGACCCGCGGCGACCTGGAACGCGGTCGTGTAACCCTCGACCGCGGCGAGCGCCCCGATCGACTCCGGGGACACCTGCCCACCCTGAGCCAGGTCCGTCGCCCGGTTCGTCGAGATCGTGACGGCGATCGTGGACAGCACCGCCAGGCCGAGCGACCCGCCGATCTGCTGGGTGGTGTTGAGGACTCCCGAGGCGAGCCCCGCCTCGCGATCGGCCACGTTGGACACCGCCGCCAGCGTGAGCGGCATGAACGTGAAGCCGAGCCCCAGGGCGAGCACGATCATCGGGAGCAGCAGTCCGCTGACGTACGTCGAATCGACGTCTAAGCCCGACAACCACAGCATCCCCGCCGCGGTCATCAGCGTCCCCACCAGTGCCAGTGGTCGGGCCCCGACCTTCGTGATGAGGACGGAGGCGGTACCGGCGCTGATCACGATGAACACGCTGACCGGTACGAACGCGAATCCGGATTTCAGCGCGCTGTACCCGAGGACGCCTTGCACGAAGAGGGTGAGGAAGAAGAACATCGAGAACATCGCGGCGCCGATGATCATCATGATCCCAAAGGCGCCGGCCCGGTTGGGATCGGCAAAGATCCGCAGCGGCATGAGCGCGTGCGGGCTGCGCATCTCGATGCCCACGAACACGACGAGCAGGGCCAGGGCGATCGCAAGTGCGGCGATCGTGACCGAGTCCGACCAGCTGTCGGTGGCAGCGTGGGTCAGGCCGTAGACCAGCGTGGAGAGGCCGATCGTGGCGGTCAGAGCGCCGGGCAGGTCGAACTTGCCGCGGTGGCTCTCGGTCTCGTGCAGTGCCCGTGGAGCGATCAGCGCCACGAAGATGCCGATCGGCACGTTGACGAACAGCACCCACCGCCAGTTCAGCAGATCGGTCAGAACGCCGCCGAGGATCAGCCCGACTGCGGCACCGGCGCCGGACATCGCGGCGTACACACCCATCGCCTGGTTGCGGGGCTTGCCCTCGGGGAATTCGGTCGCGATGAGGGCGAGAGCCGTCGGCGCCGCGATGGCTGCGCCGACGCCTTGGATGACGCGCCCGGCGAGCAGCGTCGGTGCGTTCCATGCGAGCCCACCCAACAGCGAGCCGAGGGAGAACACCCAGATCCCCGTGATGAACACCCGCCGACGGCCGAGGATGTCGCCGGCTCGGCCGCCGAGGAGAAGGAGCCCGCCGAAGGCGAGCGTGTACGCCGTGATGACCCACTGCAGGCTGGCGTCGGACAGTTCGAGGTCGGATTGGATGCTTGGCAGAGCGATGTTCACGATGGTGGCGTCGAGTATGACCATCAGCTGAGCCATGCTGATGACGACCAGGGCCACCCCGAGGCGCTGGTTCTCTGGGGAGGCAGCCTGTGGTTCGGCTGCCTCAGGTGCTGCTGACATGACTCTCCTTCGAATGGGCCGCTGCGGGGGGTGCAGGGGCCGTGGCTGCGGGTATCAACACCTCGTCGATGAGGCGTTTGAGGAATGGGAGGTCGACCTGCTTCGAGGTGACCAGGGAACGGGCGAAGACCATTGAGGGCAGGATGTGGGCGAGGATTTCGATGTCGCGGTCGGGCGGGATCTCACCGCGCCGTTGTGCGCGGCGCAGCAGTTCGGCCATGTCGGCCCGGCGTTGGCCGATGAACTCGCGCTCGAACACCGTCGCAAGCTCCCGGTCGTGCGCCAGCGCCGAGGCCAGGCCGCGCATGACGCACATCTCGTCCTGGGAGAGCCGGGTCGTGACCAAGGCCGCAACCCGGTGCAGGTCCTCGCGCAGTGACCCGGTGTCCGACAGCGGCGGCATGCACTCGGTCTTCATGACGGTGACCGCCTCGACCACCAACTCGGCCTTGGATGCCCACCGGCGGTACAGCGTCGCCTTGCCGGCGTGCGCGCGGGCGGCCACTGCCTCCATCGTCAGCCGGTCGTAGCCGACCTCGGCCAGCACGGCGAGCGCGGCCTGCAGGATCTCCGGGGTTCGAGCCTCGCTGAGACCCCGGCCATGCGCGGTCGGCGCTGTGGTCTTGCCCATCGAACCTCCCCCACAATCGAAACGGAACGGTTCCGTCTTGGACGGTAGAACACATCTGCGTGACCGTCCACTGGATTGTGGGACAGGCCACCGACAGTTCCGCGCGGTGGATCCTGGGGTCCGCCGGTTAGCCTGCGGACATGACCAGGGCTCATGGCTTCCAGACCCGCGCGATCCATGCCGGCCAGGAGCCGGATACCGCCACCGGAGCGGTCGTCGTGCCGATCTATCAGACGTCGACGTACAAGCAGGACGGCGTCGGCGGGTTGCGCGGCGGCTACGAATACAGCCGATCGGCGAATCCGACCCGGACCGCGCTGGAGCAGTGCCTGGCCGCGCTGGAGAGCGGCAGCCACGGCCTGGCGTTCGCCTCCGGCCTGGCCGCCGAGACCGCCTTGATCGTCGCGCTGTGCAGTCCCGGCGATCACG
>JACCXW010000324.1 GCA_013696785.1 Geodermatophilaceae bacterium
CATCCGACACGCCATCGAGAACGGCGGCGATCTCGGTGACCGCTGTCGCGACCGGGTGGCCGATCGGGGTGTCCAGCGCTGCGCTCACACCATCAAGCTAGCCGCACCCACCGACAGTCTCCGACCCTTCAGACCCGTTGCCGCACAACAACTTTCGACAACTTGGGCACGGGTACGATCACCGACGAATCGAGTATCGCGCGACGAGCCAGAAGGTTTGAACTGAGCGTCACAACCGCAATCGTGCTTCGCACGGCGACAGCACCGCGGGGAGTGATCAACGCTCCCCGCGGTGCTCGGCAACTCCCCTGACGTGTTGATGCCTCGACAAGGGTCAGTGGCGCGCCGTGCTCCGGTCGCCCATGCGGGTCCACACCAGCAGAACGATGATCGCGCCGATGAGCGATCCGATGATGCCCGCGGGCTGGAGGAAGCCGTCAGAGGAGTCCTTGTGGAAGATCAGGTACCCCAGCAGGCCACCGACGAAGGACCCGACGATGCCGAGAACGATCGTCATCAGGATTGACATGTGCTGCTTGCCTGGCACGAGGAGGCGCGCCAGCGCTCCGGCGATGAGGCCGACGATGATGATCGTGACGATGAGACCCAGCATGATTGAGCCTTTCTGTTGTGCGCGTCTACGACGCACAGCCGATCAGCCTCCTCCGAGGCTGACGATGAAACCGCCGCTAGGACATCGGCGGATCGGCGCGCCTGCTCACTTCCTGCTCGAAGCTGACGCTGTCCGTTGAGACCACAGAACCACCCCTAAGGCGGGTGCGGTACACCCCTAGGGAGGGTTATGGTCGATGCATGACGTCGCCTGTCCCGATCTCGCCGATAACGGTGGCGCTGGTCGATGACTACGAGGTCGTCCTGATCGGCGTCGCCCACATGTTCGACCGGTACCGGGATCGCGTAGTCGTCGCCGAGATCGACACCAACGAACCCGTGGACGATGTCGTCGACATCGCGCTGTACGACTCGTTCGCCCAGCCGGAGTCAGACCATGACGAGATCGGCGTTCTGATCGCGAACCCGCGAGCGCGCCGAGTTGTGGTCTACACCTGGAATTTCCATCCCGATCTGATCGACAGCGCCCGTCGTCAGGGAGCCCACGGCTACCTGTCCAAGACGCTGGCCGCGCGCGATCTCGTCGCAGCACTCGAGGCCGTGCACGCCGGCGAGATCGTCGTGAGTTCCCCACCGCGTCGCGCGCGCAGCGCGATCGGACTGGACTGGCCCGGTCGCGGTGAAGGCCTGACCGATCGCGAATCGGAGATCCTGGCGCTGATCACCCAAGGCAAGAGCAATGCCGAGGTGGCGGTGCTGACGTTCCTCAGTCCGAACACGGTGAAGTCCTACATCCGCACCACGTACCGCAAGATCGGCGTCAATAGCCGCACCCAGGCCGTGCTGTGGGGGGTCGAGCACGGATTCACGCCAGACCATCACCGCATCGAGCACTGGCGCAACGGGCCCTGACCCGCCTAGGGCGGTCAAGATTCTGGTTGGGTAAGGGCATGCCGGCAGGTTTCGTGGCGCGGCCGCTGGATGATGCGACATGGGTCGATCTGGAGACGCTGGTCGATCGTCCCGGCGGGTCGATCGTTCGCGGGTGCTGGTGCATGTACTACCGGCGGTCCGGTCCGGTCTCGATCAGCGCCGCCGCCGCGCCGGCCAACAAGGCGCAGTTGCGGGATCTCGTCGACCGCGGCACCACGCCGGGTCTGCTGGGGTATCTCGGCGAGGTGCCGGTCGGTTGGATCAGCCTCGGACAGCGCGAGGAATACAGCAGGCTGCGTCGGTCGAGGGTGATGAAGCCCGTCGACGACGCCGACGTCTGGTCGATCGTGTGCACGTACGTCGACAAGGCGCACCGAGGCAAGGGGATCCAGCACCGGCTGCTCGCCGCAGCGATCGACTTCGCTCGTGACAACGGCGTCAGGCTGCTCGAGGCGTATCCCGTGGACAAGCCGGTGCGCAGCCATGACGACTTCATGTTCTTCGGTTCACGCAGCCTGTACGAGCGGGCCGGCTTTCATGAGGTGGTACGGCGCTCCCCCACCCGCGTCGTGATGCGGCGTGGGCTACGGCGCCGCGAACCCCGCACGCGCTGAGCCCGCGTGGATCGACCGTCCGATTCAGCGCAAGAACTTCGACGTCCGACGGTCGGCCAGGGGTTTGCCACCGGTCTGGCAGGTAGCGCAGTACTGCAACGACCGGTCGGCGAAGGAAACCTCGCGGACGGTGTCACCGCAGACCGGACAGGGCAGGCCGGTCCGGGCGTGCACCCGAAGCCCCGAGCGCTTCTCGCCCTTGAGCCGGGCCGCCGACTGGCCGATGGACCGCTCGACCGCATCGGTCAGCGTCGTTCGCAGCGCTACGTGCAGGGTCTCCACGTCACTGTCGCTGATCGTGTGGGTCTGCTTGAACGGCGACAACCGGGCGACGTGCAGGACCTCGTCGGAGTAGGCGTTGCCCACTCCCGCGATGAGACGTTGATCGGTCAGGGCGCCTTTGAGCTGGCCGCGATGGCCGTGCAGGATCTCGCCGAGTTCGACAGCGCTGAGCTGCATGGCATCCGGCCCGAGCCGGGCCACCCCGGGCACCTCCTGTGGATCGCGCACGACGTACACCGACAAGCCCTTCTTGGTGCCCTGCTCGGTGAGGTCGAAGCCGGCGCCGTCGTCGAGATGCACCCGTAAGGCCAGCGGTCCCCGGCCGGGTTTCGGTGGAGCCGGAGGCAACTGATCGCGCCAGTGCAGCCAGCCGGCCCGAGCCAGGTGCACGACGAGATGTACGCCGCTCACGTCGACATCCAAGAACTTCCCGTGCCTGCCCGCGTCGGTGATCTCGAGGCCGGCCAGCGCCGTGTGCGGCGGGTTGAAGGTCTTGATCGCCGAGACGGCGCACAGGTCTACCCGGGTGAGAATGTGCCCGACAGCACGTTCTCGCAGGAACGCGGCGAGCGCTTCGACCTCGGGTAACTCCGGCACGACAGCGATTTCACCACGTCAGCGCGGTGGCGGCGAGCGGCGCCGTTTGGTGGCAACACTGCTGCGGCGGCACAACCGGTCCCATAGACGGGGTCAGCCGGGGCAGGGAGGCTCGTTCGGGACCGGTTGCACTGCGGATCAGCCCGGCCGGGCGGTCTCCCGTACGGCGGCGGCGACCGCCGGGGCGACCGAGGAATCGAACACGCTCGGCACGATGTAGTTGGCGTTCAACTGCTCGTCGGTGACGACCGCGGCCAGCGCCCGGGCGGCGGCGAGCAACATCTCCGTCGTGATCTCCCGCGCCCGGGCATCGAGCAGACCGCGGAACACGCCGGGAAAGGCGAGCACGTTGTTGATCTGGTGCGGTACGTCGGAGCGCCCGGACGCGACCACCGCCGCGTAGTTGCGGGCGGCGATGGGGTCTACTTCGGGGTCGGGGTTGGCCAGCGGGAAGACGACGGCTCGCGGCGCCATCACCGCGAGGTCCGCGGGCTGCAGGATGCCGCCGGCGGCGACACCGATGAACACGTCGGCGCCCTCCAGTGCGACCTTGAGATCACCGTTGCGTCCCTCCGGGTTGGTCCGCCGCGCCAGGTCGAGCTTGGCCGGGGGCAGCGCCGCGTCGCGGGGGTCGAGGATCCCCTCTCGATCCCACACCAGCACATGCGTCAGTCCCGCTTCGAGCAGCAAGGTCACGATCGCCGTACCGGCCGCACCGGCACCGGCCACGACGATCCGGACCTCCGACAACTGCTTGTCGACGACTCGCAACGCGTTCGTGAGGGCGGCGAGTACGACTATCGCCGTACCGTGCTGATCGTCGTGGAAGACCGGGATCGACAGCCGCTCCCGCAGCTGCCGCTCGATCTCGAAGCAACGGGGCGCGCTGATGTCCTCCAGGTTGATCCCGCCGAACCCCGGGGCGATCAGCTCCACCGTGCGGACGATCTCGTCCACGTCATTGGTGTCGAGGCAGATCGGCCACGCGTCGATTTCGGCGAAGCGCTTGAACAGCGCGGCCTTGCCCTCCATCACCGGCAGCGCGGGTCCCGGCCCCAGGTCACCGAGCCCGAGTACCGCGCTGCCGTCGGTCACCACGGCCACGGTGTTTCCTTTGATGGTCAGTCGCCGTACATCTTCGGGATTGGCGGCTAGGGCGAGGCAGACCCGCGCCACGCCCGGCGTGTACGCCATCGAGAGGTCGTCGCGAGTCTTCAGCGGAACGCGCGACCGGACCTCCAGCTTGCCGCCGATGTGCAACAGGAACGTGCGGTCGCTGACCTTGCCCACGTCGACGCCGTCCACCAGCCGCAGGGCCTCGACGATCTCGTTGGCATGCTCGCCGTCGGCTGCGGAGCAGGTGACGTCGACCGTGATCGAGTCACTGCGTGACTCCGCCACGTCGATCGCGGTGACGACGCCCCCGGCGACGCCGATGGCCGTCGCGATCCGGCCGACGACGCCTGGATCCAGTGAGGCGTTGATCCGGATGGTGATCGAGTACGACGCACTCGTGATCACGCCTCTGGCCATGAGCACGCCTCCGTTCAGGAGCAGACGGCCGGGCTGCTGCCGGGCCGCCGTTACATCATGTCGGGCGCACGGCCACCCCCCGCAGAGATAGCCCGTCGCGCTTGACGTGGCGCGCCATACCCCGTATGCATACTCCGTATCTATCAGGTGGAGGGAATCGCGATGTCGATCAGGTACGGGTTGCTGGCCTTGCTGCACCGGCAGCCGATGTACGGCTACCAGCTTCGCGGGGAGTTCGAGCTGACGACCGGCGGCACGTGGCCGCTCAACGTCGGGCAGGTCTACACGACGCTCGGCCGGCTGGAGCGCGACGGCTGTGTCTCGGCCAACGGCGATGCCACGACCGCTGCGGATGACTCCTCCGGCGAGGACCTGCAGAAGACCTACGCGATTACCGATGCCGGCCGGGCCGAATTGGGCCTGTGGTTCTCCACACCGGTCAGCCGGGCCCGCCGTCCCCGGGACGAGCTCGCCATCAAGCTCGCGATGGCTCTCGTCTCGCCCGGCGTCGATGTCGCCGGCGTGGTGCAGTCCCAGCGAACCGACACCCTCCGTGCGTTGCAGGACTACACCCGGCTGAAGACCAAGGCCGAGGACGGGGAGTTGTCATGGCTGCTCGTCCTGGACTCCTTGATATTCGCCGCGGAGGCCGAGGTTCGCTGGCTCGACCACTGCGAGGCCCGACTCGCGCGGCACCGGCCCGCGCCTGTCACGGTGGCTGCTCCGCCGGTCCACGTGAAGCAGAACACTCCGAAGCCGGTCTCCCGATGAGCGCCCTGAGCCCAGAGCACCCGGTTCCGGTCCTGGAGCTGCGCGATCTGTCCCGTGTGCACGGATCCGGCGATACGGCGGTGCACGCTCTGCGCGGGCTGTCCTTGTCCGTCGAGGCGGGCGAACTCGTCGCCGTGATGGGGCCGAGTGGTTCCGGGAAGTCCACGTTGCTGGCCCTGGCCGGAGGGCTGGACACGGCTTCCTCGGGTCAGGTACTCGTCGAGGGCGCGGAACTCGGCGCGATGTCAAGACGAGAACTGGCCAAGTTGCGTCGCCGCTCCGTCGGCTACGTATTTCAGGACTTCAACCTCCTCCCTGCCCTCACGGCGGTCGAAAATGTGGCGCTGCCACGAGAACTCGACGGAACGTCCGCCCGAGCGGCTCGGCAGGAGGCGCTCGCCGCGCTCGCCGACGTCGGTGTGCCCGAACTGGCCGATCGCTTCCCCGACGCGATGTCCGGCGGCCAGCAGCAGCGGGTGGCGATCGCCCGCGCCCTCGTCGGGCCACGCCGGCTCGTGCTTGCCGATGAACCGACCGGAGCCTTGGACTCCGAGACTGGCGAGGCCGTGCTCCGCCTCATCAGGCGTCGGTGTGACGACGGCGCCGCGGGTCTGCTCGTCACCCACGAGGCGCGGCACGCGGCATGGGCCGATCGGGTCGTGTTCCTCCGCGACGGTGCCATGATCGACGACACCGGCCAAGTGTCTACTGTGGACTCACTGCTCGCCGGGGGCGCTGGATGAGCATGATCGGCTGGCGGCTGGCGGTACGGATCGCCCGGCGGGAGGCGAACCGCAATCGCGGTCGCAGCGCGCTGATCATCGCCATGATCGCCGTTCCCATCCTCGGGCTGACCACTGCCGACGTGGTCATCCGGGCCTCCGACCTGGACAACGCGGAAACTGCACGACGCGCCCTGGGTACGGCGGACCTCAGTGTCACCCGAGTCTCCGAGCAGGCCATCACGCAGATCCCTTCGGAGTTTCTCGAGTACTCCACCACCGGCACGGAGACACCCGAGCCCGCCGTCGCGCCGGACGCGCTGCCGGCCGGCAGCCTGACGTCGCCGGTGGCGTACGGCCAAGTGACCGTCGACACCACCGGCGGCAGCCGGGCGGTGTATGCCACGACGCTGGACAGCACGTCGCCCCTGACCGACGGCATCCTGACGTTGCTGGACGGTCGTCTGCCCCGTACGCCGGACGAGGTCGCGATCAGCCCGGACCTGGCCGAGGCGTCGGCGGCAACCGTGGGTGGCGAGCTGCGGCTGGCCGACGGCGGTCCGGCGTACACGGTGGTGGGCATCGCGGTGGACCCCGACCGCACCACCTGGGACGACCTCTTCGCCCAGCCGGGTGCGGTGGACTTCAAGCCGACGGACTACGTCGATCCCTATGCGAGCGAGCTCCTGGTCGGGCTGCCGGCGGGCATGGACGCCATCGCCGTCGGCGAGGCTCTCAACGAAGAGGGC
>JACCXW010000355.1 GCA_013696785.1 Geodermatophilaceae bacterium
ACCGGGACCTCCCGCAATTGTTGGCTCTACCGCCCCGGACTCAACCCGGGCCGGCAACCCACGACAACTTGCGAGTGAGGTCCCGGCCCAAGAACCGGGCACCTCCATACCGGCTAGCCCGAGCGGGAACACGAGCGAGCGAAGCCGGACGGTGCCGCCGACGCGAACGCCAAGGCGACGAAGATTTACCAGTCCACCTTGGACTCCTACGAGCAGCCGGCACTGGACAACGCCATCCGTGAGGAGCTGGAGGAGTTCGTCGTACGCCGCCGCCGGGAGCTCGGCGACTGACGCTCGCGGCTCATGATCAAGAGTGTGGATTCGGGGGAAACCGCCGAATCTGCACTCACGATCATGAACGCGGCAGAACGGCTGCGCATGCAAGCAAAGTGTCGGCTGTGCAGCGTGTTGCTTTACAGTTCCTCACCGTGATGGTGGGTCTCGCGTGACGACGAGCGACCGCATCCTCGACCTGTACGCCCGCCGCCGGCAGGCACAACAATCCGGCTCCGATCGCGCCGCGCAGCGGCAGCGGCTGGCCGGCAAGCTGACTGCCCGCCAGCGGATCGACCTGCTCGTCGACAAGGGCAGCTTCTTCGAGATGGACGACTTCGCTCTCGGTCCGGCGGTTGAGGAGAAGGACGCCGCATACGGCGACGGCGTGGTCGCCGGCGCCGCACGTGTGCACGGTCGGCAGCTCTGCCTTTTTGCACAGGACGCGACCGTCCTCGGCGGTTCCCTCGGCCTCATCCACGGTCGCAAGATCCTCAAGGCGATGGAGCTGGCCGAGCGGATCGGTTGCCCGATCGTCGCGATGAACGACTCGGCCGGTGCCCGGATCCAGGAAGGTGTAGACGCCCTCGCGGCGTACGCCGACATCGGCCTGGCCATGATCCGGCTGTCCGGCGTACTCCCGCAGATCTCGCTCAACCTCGGCTCGTGCGCGGGCGGCGCGGCGTACGGCGCGGTGCTCGCGGACTTCGTGGTGATGGTGGACGGCCTGTCGCACATGTTCGTTACCGGACCCGAGGTGATCGAGGCGGCCCTCGGCCAGCGGGTGACGCGCGAGGAGCTCGGCGGTGCCCGGCTCTGCTGCGAGCACACCGGTACGGCGCACTATCTCGCCGAGGACGAGCCCGATGCCATCGACTGGGTCCGCACCCTGCTTGCCTACCTACCTTCGAACAACAACGAGGGCCCGCCGGAGTACACCCGATCGGCCTCGCCTCGGGTGACCGACGCCGACCGAGCTCTCGACCAGCTCGTGCCGACGAGTCCCAGCGACGCCTACGACATGGAGGTGCTCGTCAAGACGCTGCTGGACGACAGGGACTTCCTCGAGGTCGGTGAGCTGTTCGGCCGTGCCCTCATGGTCGGCTTCGGACTCGTGGACGGCGGCACGGTCGGAATGGTGGCGAGCCGCCCAATTCACGGCGGCGGTGCGCTGGACGGTGATGCTTGCGACAAGGCCGCGCGGTTCGTCCGCTTCTGCGACGCCATGGACATTCCGATCGTGACGCTGGCCGACATCCCGGGTTTCATGCCGGGGGTCGAGCAGGAGCGTGCGGCCATTCTCACCCGCGGCGCCAAGCTGCTCTACGCCTACGGCGAGGCCACCGTCCCGATGGTCACCGTGATCGTGCGCAAGGCCTACGGCGGTGGGTACGCCGTACTCGGATCGAAGCACCTGGGCGCGGACGTCAACCTGGCCTGGCCGACCGCCGAGATCGCGACCATGGGACCGGACGCGGCCGTGCAGGTGCTGCACCGCCGCGAACTCGCCGAGGCGACCGACCTCGGGGAGTTGGCGCTGCGGACCAGCGAACTGGCCGAGGCCTACCGGGCCAAGCTCGGAACGCCCTACGCCGCCGCGGCGCGCGGATACATCGACAAGGTGATCGCGCCGCACGAGACCCGGCTCACGGTGACCGCGGCGCTGCGGATGCTGCGGTCCAAGCGCGTCGACCGGCCGAACAAGAAGCACGGCAACATCCCGCTGTAAGCCTGTCGAGGGGTGGCTAGTAGCTGCGCGGCAGCTGGAGCACCCGCTCGGCGATGTAGTTCAGGACCATGTCGTTCGTTACCGGCGCGAGCCGCCCGAGCCGCGACTCGATCCAGTACCTGCCGATGTGGTACTCGCGGGCATAGGCGTAGCCACCGAAGGTCTGCATCGCGTTGTCGGTGCAGGTGAAGGCGGCTTCGGTGGCGAGGTACTTGGCGGCGTTGGCCAGCGTGCCCAGGTCCGCGCCGCCCTTCTCGTCGTACTCCCGCAACCCCCGCCGGACCACCTCGGAGGCCGCGAGCAGCTGGAGGTAGGCGACGGCGAGCGGGTGCTGCACGGACTGGTTCTGGCCGATGGGTCGCTCGAAGACCACACGTTCGCGGGCATAGTGGGAGGCGCTGTCCAACGCCCACCGGCCCATGCCGATGGACTCGGCGGCCAGCAGCAGCCGCTCGCCGTTCAGCCCGCCGACGAGGTGGTAGAAACCCTCGCCCACGGCACCGATCACCGCATCCTCGGGAACGAAGTGATCGTCGAATACCACCTCGCAGGAGGCGACCGCACGCCGTCCGATCTTTGGGATCGGCGCTATGCGCGCGGTGTCCGCGTGAAGGTCGGCCATGAAGAGGGTGAGACCGAGACCCTTGCGCTCGGTGCTTCCCGGTGTGCTCGTGCGGGCGAGAAGCAGCGTCTTGTCCGCGCGGAGGGCGCCGCTGTTCCACACCTTCGCACCGCGGACGAGATAGCCCCCCTCGACCCGGGTGGCGAACGTCTGGATCTTGGTCGTGTCGGTTCCCGCGTCCGGCTCGGTGACCCCGAACGTCACGAACAGTTCGCCGGAGGCGATCGCCGGTAGCCAGCGCCGTCGCTGCTCCTCGCTGCCGTGCCGGAGCAGCGTCGGGACGCACAGCAGCGGGATGTGAACGCTCGCGGTCGCACTGAGCCCGCCACCGCAGGCTGCGACCTCCTCGAGCGCGGCGGCCAGCTGCGACAGGGTGCCGCCGCCTCCGCCGTACTGCTCGGGGATTGCGATCGCGTGGAAGCCGGCGGTGACGAAGTCCGTGCGGAACTCCTCGGGGAAGCGCTCCTCCTCGTCGGCGCGGCCCCAGTACTCCAGCGAGTACTTGGCGCAGATCGCCCGGACGGCCGATCGGATGTCGAGGTCGTCCTGTTGCATGGGCAGCGGCAGCACGGTGCCTGCTATGGGTGCAGCACAAGCGCCGCGGCGCAGAGCCCGCCGCCCACCCCGGCGACGAGGACGGTGCTGCCGGGACCAGCACGCCCCGTGCGACAGGCCCGGTCCAACGCCACGAGCATCGATGCCGCTCCGGCGTTGGCCGTCTTTCCGACGACGTCCACCAGAGCGTCGGCCGGCACCCCGACCTTGTCGGCGGTCTGCACCAACCGGAACCTGTTGGCCTGGTTCATCACCAAGGCATCGACTGCGTCGGCACGCACACCTGCGGCGTCGAGGACCGACGTGGGACCGACCGGCCACCACGGGGCGGCTGCCTCGTCGAACCTCTTGTCCATCACCAGCCGGTACCGGTCCTGGTCAAGATCGGCCTGGTTCGGCGGCAACGTTCCAGGCGGGCCGGCGAGCGCGCTCAACGACCCGTCGCCGGACAGCCAGGACGCCACCAGCCCGCTGCCAGGGGTGTCGGTGCGCGCGAGTGCCACACCGGCCGCGCCGTCACCGGCCAGGTATGCCGGTGGCCCGGTCCCCGGCGCCACCTTCGTGATCGTCTCCGCCGCGACCACCACCACGCAGCCGGCACCAAGACCCAGATGCGCGTACGCCGTCGCCAGCCCGTACGCGGCCGACGCGCAACCAGCCCGTACTTCCATCGTGGCGCACTGCATGCCGAGCCGGCCCGTCGCCACGGCCGCCATCGATGTCGTCAGTCGTGAGGTCGTGGTGGTCGCCGCTACGACCATGTCGACGTCGGACCGGTCGATCCCGGCATCGGCGATCGTCGCCTCGATTGCCTCGGCGAGCATCGAGTCCGTGGACGCGGCGTCCACGGCCGGGGGATCACCGGGGACGCACGTCCACAGCCGCCGCTGGACGCCCATCATTGCGAGCCACTCCGCGGACATGGTCCGCTGGCCCCGCCCGGTCAGCAGGTGGTCTATCTCGTCGTTGTCGACGAGGCGCGCACCGGTCTCGGGAATGACCGCCGCGGTCCCGAGGATCGCGACGCCCTCAAGGCTTCGGCCGACCATCGCCCGCGGGGACTCGGTCATCAGTGGATCTGACGATCGTGGCCGGCCCAGAAGGGCTCGCGTACGACGCGGCGCAGCAGCTTGCCCGACGGGGTCCGCGGCAGCGGATCGGCAACGATCTCCAAGGAACGAGGGATCTTGAACCCGGCCAGGTGGGGGCGGCAGAATTCCTGCAACTCCAGCACCGTGAGCGCTTGTCCTGTGCGCAGCACGACGACGGCGCTCAGCCGCTCTCCGAACTGCTCGTCAGGCACCCCGATGACGGCGACCTCGAGCACGGCTGGATGCTCGGCGAGCACTCGCTCCACCTCGCCGGGGAAGACGTTCTCGCCCTTGGTCACGACCATGTCGTTGAGCCGGTCGACCAGGAAGAGGTAGCCCTCCTGCAGGTATCCGATGTCCCCGGTGTGGAACCAGCCATCGGAGTCCAGTTGCGCGGCGTTGGCCTCCGGCCGGTTCCAGTAACCGGCCATCACCAGCGGACCGCGGACCACCACCTCTCCTGGCGATCCGTCGCAGACCATCCCGCCGTCCTCGGAGACAACGGCCACCTCACAACCCGGTACGGCGTACCCGGCGGACGCGATCCGGGCGGCCTCGGTCGAGCCGGGCTGCGCGGTCATCGCCGCCTCGTGGTCGTCGAAGCGCAACAGGGTGGCGAAGCCAGACGTCTCGGTGAGGCCGTAAGTCTGTGAGAGCCCACAGCGGAACCGGCCGGCGACCTTGCGCATGAGCGCCTCGGACATCGGCGATCCGCCGTACAGGATTCCCCGCATCGTGGACAGGTCCGCCGTGCCGGTCCCCGGGTGCTCGACGATCGCCTGGAGCATGGCGGGGACCAGCAGGCTGTTCGTGCAGCGGTAGGTCTCGATCGCCTGTACGACGGCGACCGGGTCGAAGAGCGGGATGAGCACGCTCGGTGAGCCGGTGGCCAGACCGCCCAGGCCGTAGGCGTAGCCGGCGACGTGGAACAAGGGAGCCGCGACGAGGTGCACCGAATCGGCCGCGAAGCCGGCGAGCTCGCTGGAGGCCGCCTGCGAGAGGTGCCACAGATTGTCGTGCGTGATGCGGACTCCCTTGGGCAGTCCGGTCGTGCCCGAGGTGTACAGCTGGACGAGATCGTCACTGCCCAGCACGTCCACATCCGGTGGCTCGCCGCCCACGCAACCGGAGATAAAAGACGCAAGATCCTGCCGCTCGACGGCCGGCTCGACGGATATCGCCGCCGCGAGCGGCCCGAACAGGGGAGTGGACAGGAGCATCCGGCAGCCACCGTCGGCCGTGATGAAGGTCAACTCGTCGGGGGTGAGCCGAAAGTTGAGCAGGACCGGTACCACGCCGGCCCGGGCGCAGCCGAAGATCAGCTGCCAAGCCTGCAGCGTCTGCTCGGCGAGTACCGCGATCCGGTCGCCCCTGGCCAGGCCGGCCGCCGTAAGCCCGGCGGCCACATCCACGGCACGGCGGCCCATCTCGCCGTAGGTCACGACGTGCTCGCCCACGCGGTACATGACCCGCTCCGGGTGCAGCCGCGAGCGCTCCTCGAGCCGGCCGCAGACTGTCATCGATTCCATCATCGGGTGCCCGCCCCCGCCGCGAACTGCGCCGCCAAGGCCGGGGATTGCACCGCCAGCGTCGCCGGCCAGGCCAACTCGACCCCTCCGCCGACCACGACGGTCGAACCCGTGACGAACCCGGCCCGCCGATCGGCCAGAGCTGAAACCATGTGGGCAACCTCTTCCGCTGTCCCCGCCCGTCCGACGGTGTTCATGGCCGAGAGCGCAGCGAACATATCGTCCGGGTAGTTCGTCCGGGTCGCCTCGGTGTCGATGAAGCCGGGGGCTACGACGTTCGCGGTGATGCCGTTGCGACCCTCCTCGAGCGCCAGGGTCCGACTGAATCCCTCCATCGCCAGCTTGTGTGCGGTGTAGACGGCCTGCCCGGGGCCGCCCATCAGCGCGACGGTCGAGGACACGAAGACCCAGCGCCCGTAACCGGCCGCCCGTTGCGCAGGCAGCACGGTCTTGGCGACGGCGATGAGATGGTCCAGGTGGTGATCGACGGATCGGCCCACCTCGCCGGGATCGAGCTTGGACACGCGCTTCCACGGGGCTCGGGTGCGGGCGACCGCCACGATCACCTCGGGCTGGCTGCGAACGGCGGCCGCGACCACCGCCTTGGTGCCCTCCGCCGTACCGATGTCGGCGACCACGACCTCGGCGGACGCCGAGCGCTTCGCGACATTCCGTTCGGCGACACTGACGAGGTCGGACTCGGTACGGCCGACCAGGATCAGGTGGAACCCGTCGTCGGCAAGCCGGTCGGCGATGGCTGCGCCGATTCCACGACTCGCACCGATGACGAGGGCTGGTCGCCTGCTCATCGCCTGCCCGCCTCGTGCGCTGCGTCATGGCGCGCTGCGCGCGCGAGTCGCCTCCGCTCCTCGGAGACGCCCGGCGGGCAGGTCCGCTTCCAAGCTCCGGTCACGTCGCCGGACCCGCCAGGCAACTCCTGCGATGCTCGGCTCCTGCGCATCGCTCGCTCGCTGGCGCTCGCTGCGATGCTCACTCGCTCTCGGCTCACTGCTGGCTCGCCTCGTGCGCTGCGCGCACCGCTCGCTCCGCTCCTCGCTCGCCAGCGCTCGCTGCGATGCTCACTCGCTCTCGGCTCATCCGGGGACTTGGTAGAGGGC
>JACCXW010000359.1 GCA_013696785.1 Geodermatophilaceae bacterium
CGGTTGGCCTGGGCCGCGGAGTCCCGTTCGTCCACGCGCCCCTCGGCCAACAACGCGTCGAGGTGGCGGCGTACTCCAGCCGGCGACACGCCGAGCAGGGTGGCAAGCGCCGCAGCAGTCAGTGGCCCGCGCTCCAGCAGAAAGCGGGTCACCCGATCGCGGGTACGGACGTCGATCGTCCGCTCCGGGACGGTGGCCGCTGATTTCACAACACAAGTGTGACGTATATGTCCGCCGGACGCCAGCGCATCCTGCCGTGATCGCTCCTTAGACTCAATGCGTGCAGCCCTCCGCCGTCGAGGTCGTCGGCCTCGTCAAGCGGTACGGCGACATTCTGGCGCTCGACGATGTCCACGTCGACGTGCCGGCGGGCAGCGTGCTCGCCATGCTGGGTCCGAACGGCGCCGGGAAGACCACTGCAGTCGAGATCTGCGAGGGATTTCGCCGGCCGGACGCCGGCACGGTCCGAGTGCTGGGTCTGGATCCCGATCGGGACGCCCGGATCCTGCGTCCCCGGGTCGGGGTGATGCTGCAGGGTGGTGGCGCCTACCCTGCCGCCCGGTCCGGCGAGATGCTCAGGCTGGTCGCCTCGTTCGCCCACAGACCACACGATCCTGCGACGCTCCTCGACGCGCTCGGGCTGGCTTCGGTTGCCCGTACGCCGGTCAAGCGGCTCTCGGGCGGGCAGCGGCAGCGGCTGTCACTCGCGATGGCGATCGTCGGACGCCCGGAGCTGGTATTCCTGGATGAACCGACCGCCGGGCTCGACCCCGCGGCCAGACACGCGACCTGGCAGGTCATCGAGGGGCTGCGCCGCGACGGAGCCACCGTCGTACTGACCACGCATTTCATGGACGAGGCCGAACGGCTGGCCGACACGGTCGTCGTGCTCGACCACGGCCGGATAGTCGCGAAGGGCAGTCCGCGCGAACTGACCCGGGCTGGTATGTCGGGGCAGGTGTCGTTCCGGGCGGTGGCCGGTCTGGACCTGTCCGGGCTCGGCGCCGTACTGCCGTCCGGGACGCAGGTCAGCGAGCCGTCACCCGGCCGGTACGTCGTCCAAAGCCCGGTGGACCCCGAGCTGCTGGCTGCGGTGACCGGCTGGTGCGCCCGGCAGAACGTGCTCGCTCAGGATCTTCAGGTACAGCGGCGCAGCCTCGAGGACGTCTTCCTCGAGCTGACCGGACGCGAGCTGCGGTCATGACGCGGCAGCCAAGGTCAGCTGGGGGAAATCGACCTGTGAAGGCTCCGGGAGACGTTGACATCCCCGATCTCGGGCTGGGTACCTTCGTTCCGGATGCCGGTGCGGCGCCGTTGTCGCGGATGCTGGCGGCGCAGGCGGCGATCGAGCTGCGACTGGCGCTGCGGCAGGGCGAGCAGGTGCTCCTGACGCTGGTCATCCCGGTGCTACTCACGCTCCTGCTGGTTCTCGGTTCCCTGGTCGAGACCGACGGCTCCGGCCGGGCGGACTACTTCCTGCCCGGCATCCTGGCGCTGGCCATCGTGTCGTCGTCGTTCACCGGGCTGGCGATCGCGACCGGCTTCGAACGCAAATACGGCGTACTGAAGCGTCTCGGCGCGACCGCGATGCCCCGATCGGTTCTGCTCGGCGGTAAGACGCTCGCCGTACTGGGCATGGAGGTCGTGCAGCTGGCCGTCCTGGCCGGACTCGGACTCGCTCTCGGGTGGGAGCCTCGCGGCGCCCTCCCGGGTGCGCTGGTGCTCGTGCTGCTGGGTACGGCGGCCTTCGCCGCGCTCGGCCTCCTGCTGGCCGGGACGTTGCGGGCGGAGGCGACGCTGGCCGCGGCGAACCTGGTCTGGTTCCTGCTGCTGCTCGGCGGCGGGCTGCTGCTGCCGCTGACCCGGTTGTCGGAGTCCGCGGCATCGGTGCTGCAGTTCCTGCCGAGTGCCGCTCTCGCCGACGGCCTGCGGGCGGCGTTCCAGGGCGGCACGCTGTTCCCGGCGCAGGAGGCGCTCATCCTGCTCGCCTGGGCGGTGCTGGCCTTCGCCGCGGCAGTGCGGTGGTTCCGGTGGGAGTGAGCGGGCTGTGGGTGCGCCGGCTGGCGTTCGTCTCGGTCGTGGTCAACGTCGGCATCGTGGTGACCGGTGGCGCGGTCCGGCTGACGGCGTCAGGGCTCGGCTGCCCCACCGTCCCGTACTGCACCGAGGACAGCTTCGTGCCGACAGCCGAACTCGGCGGTCACGGGGTGATCGAGTTCACCAACCGCACGCTGACGAGCGTCATCGGCCTGGTGGCGCTCGCGACACTGGTCGCCGTCTGGCGGGACCGGCCCCGCCGCCGCGACCTGCTCGGGCCGGCAATCGCGCTGCTCGTCGGTATCCCGGCGCAGGCGCTCCTGGGTGCGGTCACCGTGCTCACCGAGCTCAACCCGTGGACCGTGATGGGTCACTTCCTGCTGTCCATGCTGCTCATCGCCGCGGCTGTGGTCCTGTGGGTGCGCAGCAACGAAGCACCGGGAGGCACGGCGGCGGTCGTACCCGCGCCGCTACGGTTGCTGACCCGCGGCCTGCTGGCGGTCCTGGCGGCCGTCCTGCTGCTCGGCACTGTCGTCACGGGCACGGGGCCGCACGCCGGGGATCCGGACTCACCGCGGATGGGATTCGACCTCGCCGTCGTCAGTCAACTGCATGCCGACGGCGTACTGCTGCTGGTCGGCTTGACGATCGCGCTGTGGGCTGGGCTGCTGGCCGTCCGGGCACCGCAGCGGGTGCTTCGGGCTGCCGTGGCACTGATCTCAGTGGAGTTTGCGCAGGGATTGATCGGCTTCGTGCAGTATTTCACCGACCTGCCGGTGCTGCTCGTCGGCTTCCACCTGCTCGGCGCCGGGTTGGTCAACGTGTTCGCCGTGCGGCTGTACCTGAGCATGCGCGTGCGGCTTCCGCTCGCGGAGGCAGGCGTGACCGGGGCAGAAAGTGCAGGCGAGCTTCGGCCGGAACTGCTTCGCTGACCTGGTGGACATCGTCGTTGCGCCGACCCCGCCGGACCCGCAGACAGCCGAGCGGCTGCTGCGGCTGCTGCCTGAGTGGTTCGGGATCGAGTCGTCCACCCAGGAGTACGTCGAGGACGCGCGACACCTTCCGACGTACCTCGCCACTCCCGATGGTCGGCCACCGGTCGGGATCCTGCTGGTACGACGGCATTTCCCGGCGGCGGCCGAGGTACATCTGATCGCCGTCCATCCCGAGTGGCATCGGCGCGGCGTCGGTCGCCGGTTGCTCAGCGCCGTCGAGCGGGATCTCGCGGCGGACGGTGTCCGCTTGCTTCAGGTCAAGACGCTGGGGGCCTCCCGCCCCGACGCGGGCTACGAACGCACGCGGCAGTTCTACGTCGGCATGGGCTTTCTCCCGCTGGAGGAGATGCCGGACCTGTGGCCCGGCAATCCCTGCCTGATCATGGTCAAGCCGCTCGCCGGGCGGTAGGCATCTGACGATCAGGCCGCAGCGCGGAGTTCGGCCGGGTCGGTGCTGCGGCGGAGGAACAGCAGCGACGTAGAGATGGTCAGCATCGTCACCAACACTGTTCCGCCCAAGAGCACGCCGAGTCCCGTCCACGGGACCGGGACTGACGTCACCCGTTCGGCCAGCAGTTGTCCCGTCGCGCTGTAGTCGGACTGGATGTACTCCGTGCCGAAGACGCCCCGGGCTGCGACGATGCCGGCGGCGGCGGCCAGCAGCGCCATCGGTAGCAGCGGCAGCAGTACTTCGACGAGCAGGGCTCGCCGCAAGACGCCGACCGGGGTTCCCGCGGCGGTCAGCGCAGCCAACGACCGGCGCCGGGCGACGATCCCCTCCGCGGCCACTACGAGCAGCCCGAGCGAGGCCACGACCACGGCGACGACGATCACGAGGTCGACGAGCCGAAGGGTGTCGGCGTAGAAGGTGTCCTCCGGGTCGGTACCGGCCAGGATGCTGGCGCGTACACCCTGCGCACCGGCGCCGATGAGGACGGTGAGCAGCAGCGCACCGAACGCCCGGCTGGCCGCGAACGGATCGGCGCAGAGGCGACGGGCGGCGATGAGCACCTCCGGTCGGCCGGAGCGCGGCGCGACGAATCCGCCGATGCCCGCAGCGAGCGCGGCGTTGCCGAGGACGAGGCCGGCCGCGGCGAGGAGGAGCAGCACCAGTCCGAGCGCTGGGCCGGCCGAACCGCTCAGGTCGAGATCCAACGCAGTGGCGACCGTGGAGAACGACGCGAGGGCAACGACCCCGACCACGAACAGGACGGCTGGTAGCAGCCGGGGTGGCTGGACTCGCCGGTGCCGAATGACTCCGAACGGACTGATCGTGACACCACGCAGGGCGAGTCGCGTGAAGGCGGCGGCGCCCAACGGGAGCAGGAGCACGATCGCGGCGACGGCCCAGACCGGTGGTAGGACGTCCGTGGGGAGCCGCAGAACAGGCCCGATCACCTCCTCTTGAAGGATTTCGACGCCTCCCTCGACGGGCGTGCGGGTGATGCGTAGATACGGCTCGATGACCGGCGTGCCCAACAGGATCCGGCCGACGAGGTAAAGGCCTAATCCGGCGATGGCGCCGATGCCTGCGGCGAAGCCCGCCTCGCCGCAGGCGATCCGCGTGGCATCTCTCGGCGAGGCTCCGGCCAGTCGGATGGCGGCCAGTCGCCGGTCGCGTGCCGGTGCGCCGACACGGGAGCACTGTCCGACGAAGGCGAGCACCGGGATGAAGAGCAACACGAGTGCCATGACGACTCCCTGGTGCAGCCCCTCCTCCTCCAGCACGCGGCTGCTGTAGGGGCCGTCGGCGGGGCCGATGCTGATAACCGTTGCGGCCGAGAGCAGTGCCACTGTCCCCAGCGCCGAGCCGGCGGCCGTGAGAGCGATCCGGACGACGTCGGACCGGCCGCCCTTGGCAGCCAGCCACAGCGCGGTGGGCCAGGAAAGGCGCGGGCTCACGAATGGGGCCGGTGCTGGCCGACCGCCGTGCCGGCGGAGTCGACGACCCCGTCCACCACCCCGTCGCGGATGACGATCTCCCGGTCCGCGTACGCCGCCACCTGCGCGTCATGAGTCACGAGCAGGACGGTCGTGCCGGACTCGCGGGCGACCCGGGTGAGCTGGCCGAGGACCTGCTCCCCCGCCAGCGTGTCCAACGCGCCGGTCGGTTCGTCGGCGAAAAGCACCTCCGGCTCGGTGACGAGAGCGCGCGCCACGGCGACCCGCTGCGCCTGACCACCCGACATCTGCGGCGGGCGCTGATCGGCCAGGTCCGCCACGCCGAAGCGGTCCAGCCACACCCGCGCCGCGGTGGCCGCCTCGCGTCGGCGTACGCCGGACAGCAGTAGCGGCAGCGCGACGTTCTCCGCAGCGGTCATCTCCGGCACGAGCTGCCCGAACTGGAACAGCACACCGAACTCGCGGCGGCGCAACGCTGATCGCACCGATTCGCTCTCGGTGTCGATCCGCCGACCGGCGAAACGGATCTCGCCGGCGTCCGGCCGCAGGATGCCCGCGAGGCACAGCAGCAGGGTCGACTTTCCCGAGCCCGACGGTCCGGTGATCGCGAGCACGTCCCCCCGTCCGGCGGAGAGCGAGACACCGCGCAGGGCCGGTGAGTTGCCGTAGGACTTGACGAGCGATCGCGCGGTGAGTACCTCGCGGTCGCCGGTGGTGACTGTCACGGATGAATCTCCTTTGTCAGCCGGCTGATGCGCTGGAGGGTGGTCTCGATCCAGCGCACGTCCGCGTCGATGTGGTTGATGGCGTAGTCGGCCGCGACGACTCGAAGGACGTCCGTGCTCGGGTCGGTCTTGACCCCGGTGTACTCCCGCATCCGCGCCAGATGGGCCACGCGCTGGCGGCGCAGAAAGTCCGCGGCGACGTCCTGGTCGGCGACGAGCAGCGCCAGCGTCACCTTCATCGCCAGCAGGTTCGCGACGTACTCCGACGGCAACTCGACCTCGGCCAGCCAGCGATCGAGTTCGGCTCGACCGAAGTCGGTGACCGCGAACAGCGTGCGGTCAGGGCCGCCGACCCGCTCGGTGACCCCCGCCACGACCAGGCCGTCTCGCAGCAGCCGCTCGAGCGTGGCGTAGATCTGCGCCGCTGCCAGTGGCTTCGCGGCCGGAAACCGCAACTCGTACTGCTGCTTGAGGTCGTAGCCGTGCCGCTGACCGTCGGCCAGCAGTCCCAGCAGCGCATGACCGACGGACATGAGGCTCACTATGCACTGAGTTACTAGATAGCAGCAAGCCTAGCGCACATATGCTTGGCTAGATATGCTGTGAAGTATGCGTACGACCATCAATCTGCCCGACGCGCTGGCTGGAGAGGTCAAGGCAAGGGCGGCAGCGGAGCACCGCACCATTACCAGCTTGGTCGAGGAGGGTTTGCGCCTGGTGCTCGGCCGCGACGATCAACAGCCGGATGACACCCCGCTGCCGGCGTACGGCGAACCCAGCGACCACTTCTTAGTCGACGTGCGAGACCGTGATGCGCTGTGGAACGCGCTAGATCGGGCTGAGCCGCGTTGATCCTGCCGGACGTCAACGTCCTGGTGTACGCGTTTCGCCGGGAGGCGCCGGAGCACGAGCTCTATGCCGCCTGGCTGTCCAATGTCGTGGCCGGCAGTGCTGAACTCGCGCTGCACGACGTACCCCTCGCTGGCTTCGTCCGCATCGTGACCAACCCTCGAATCCTGTCGCGACCTGCGCCCACAGAGGCCGCGCTGAGTTTCGTCGAGCGGTTGATCGCAGCGCCGCGCTCACGATGGCTGTCCAGCGGAGCAGTCGCCTGGGAACACCTGGCCGATCTGGTACGCGGAGACTCGGCCATACGGGGAAACCTCCTGCCGGATGCGCACCTGGCGGCTGTGGCGCTGGCGCACGGCTGCCGCTTCGCCACCGCGGACCGCGGTTTCGCGCGGTTTCCTGGGCTGGACTGGTTCGACCCGATCCGTTGAACTCGGCAACCCGTGTGTGTGCGGCCTCCCGGTCGGTGTGGGACTCAGAGCAGGACGACGGCGTCGACCGCGATCGCGACGAAGAGGATGGTGAGGTAGCTGATCGACAGGTGGAACAGCCGCATCGGCGCCGCGTCGTCGCCCCGGCGCACCCGCGCCAGCAGCAGGTGTGCCTCCACGAGGAACCAGCCGCCCGCGGTCACCGCCGCGACTCCGTAGATCCAGGATGAGTCCAGCGCCCACAGGGCCAGGGATGCGACCACCATCAGCCACGAGTAGCCCACGATCCGGCGCGTGACGACCAGCGGGGTGGCGACCACGGGGAGCATCGGTACGCCGGCCGCCGCGTAGTCCGCGCGGTAGCGCATGGCGAGCGCCCAGAAGTGCGGCGGTGTCCAGAAGAAGATGATCGCGAACAGCACCAGCGCGGCCCAGGACAGCTCCCCGGTGACCGCCGACCAGCCGATCAGCACCGGCATGCAGCCGGCCGCGCCGCCCCACACGATGTTCTGCGGCGTACGCCGTTTGAGGCCGAGGGTGTACACGAAGACGTAGAACAGGATCGCGGTGAGCGACAGCGCGGCGGACAGCAGGTTCGTCGTGACTGCGAACCACACCGTCGATACGACAGCAAGCGTGACGCCGAATGTGAGCGCCGCCCGGGGCGAGACGACATGGGTCGCCAGCGGGCGGTTCTCGGTGCGGTGCATGACCCGGTCTATGTCCCGGTCGACGTAGCAGTTGAGCGTGTTCGCCGCACCGGCCGACAGCGAGCCGCCGATCAACGTCGCCGCGATCAGCCAGAGCGACGGAACTCCACGGGCGGCGAGCAGCATGGTCGGCACCGTGGTGACGAGCAGCAGTTCGACGATCCGCGGCTTGGTCAGCGCGACGTACGCCCGCAGCACCGAACCGGCGGTGCGCGGCGGGGTGTCGGCGCGGTTTTCGACTGTCGTCATGACGAATGGCACTCTATCCGCGGACCGGATGATAAGCGCGCCGGGGCGTGCCGGGTGGCACTCACGATCACCCCCGGGCTCCCCCGCCGGAGGGGCACTGACCCGGACTAGGGTGGCTCACGATCAGTACCGCCTGAGTCCGGGGATTTCTCGGCGACCTGGTCGGGCCTGTGGGGATCGTAGGAACACTCCCGATGCACGAGGAGAGCTGGCGTGACCGATAAACCACCCGCCCCCCAACCCAGGCTTCCCAAGGGTTGGGACGAGCTCGATCGCAAGGCCGTCGACACCACCCGGGTGCTGGCGATGGACGCCGTGCAGAAGGTCGGCAACGGCCACCCCGGTACGGCGATGAGTCTGGCGCCGGCGGCGTACCTCCTGTTCCAGAAGGTGATGCGACACGATCCGCAGGAGCCGAACTGGTCGGGCCGGGACCGGTTCGTCCTGTCCTGCGGGCACTCCAGCCTGACCCTGTATATCCAGCTGTACCTGTCCGGCTACGGCGTCGACCTGGCCGACCTCAAGGCGTTGCGCACCTGGGGATCCAAGACGCCGGCCCATCCTGAGCACTGGCACGTCCCCGGCGTGGAGACGACCACCGGCCCGCTGGGTCAGGGCGTCGGTAACGCGGTCGGGATGGCGATGGCCGCGCGGCGCGAGCGCGGCCTGCTCGACCCGGACGCCCCCGACGGCGAGAGCCCGTTCGATCACACGATCTGGTGCTTTGCCTCGGACGGCGACATGGAGGAGGGGGTCACCTCCGAGTCGTCGTCGCTGGCCGGGCATCAGCGACTGGGCAACCTCGTCCTGCTCTACGACGACAACCAGATCTCGATCGAGGACGACACGGCGGTCGCGTTCAGCGAAGATGTCGGGGCTCGATACGCCGCCTACGGCTGGCACGTGCAGCATGTCGAGGACGGCGAGGACATGCAGGCGCTGGATCGTGCCTTCGAGAAGGCCAAAGCCGAGCGCGAGCGTCCCAGCATCATCGTGGTTCGCACGATCATCGGCTGGCCAGCGCCGAACCTGCAGAACTCCTTCAAGGCGCACGGGTCGGCGCTCGGCGAGGACGAGGTGGCCGCCACCAAGAAGGTTCTCGGCTTCGATCCCGACCGCGCGTTCGATGTGGATCCGGAGGTCCTGGCCCGGGCCCGGGACGTGAGCCGCCGCGGCCACGAGACGCGGATGGCGTGGCAGGAGTCTTACGACGACTGGGCCCGGGAAAATCCCGAGCGGTTCGCGCTGCACGAGCGGATGAAGGAGCGCCGGCTGCCCGACGGCTGGTCCGACGCGATCCCCACGTTCGACCCGGACGAGAAGGGGATGGCGACCCGCAAGGCATCCGGGACCGTGCTCGGCGCGCTCGCCGACGTCCTGCCGGAACTGTGGGGTGGATCGGCCGACCTCGCGGAGTCGAACAACACCACGATGGCCGGCTCCCCATCGTTCCTCCCGGCCGAGCACCAGACGAAGATGTTCCCGGGCGGCCCCTACGGCCGCACCCTGCACTTCGGCATCCGTGAGCACGCCATGGGCGCGATCATGAACGGCATCACGGTGCACGGCGGGACCCGGGTGTACGGCGGGACGTTCCTCGTCTTCAGCGACTACATGCGCCCCTCCGTCCGGCTGGCCGCACTGATGGGGATCCCGGTCACCTACGTGTGGACGCACGACTCGATCGGGCTCGGCGAGGATGGCTCGACCCACCAGCCGGTGGAGCACATCCCCGCGTTGCGTGCGATTCCCGGCCTGGACGTCGTACGGCCGGCCGATGCCAACGAGACGGCTGTTGCGTGGCGGACGATCCTGGGGCACACCGACCGGCCGGCCGGGTTGTGCCTGACCCGGCAGAACGTTCCCGTGCTGGACCGATCGACGATGGGTTCGGCTGAGGGTGTGGCGCGCGGTGGCTACGTGCTCGCCGAAGCCGACGGCGGTACCCCGCAGGTGCTCCTCCTCGCCACCGGCTCGGAGGTGCACATCGCCCTCGCCGCGCGCGAGTTGTTGCAGACCGACGGAATAGCAGCCCGGGTGGTGTCCTTGCCGTGTGTGGAGTGGTTCAGAGCCCAGGGTCAGGCCTACCAGGACGAGGTGATCCCGCCGGCGCTCAAGGCCCGCGTCAGTGTGGAAGCCGCCGTGGGCCTGGGCTGGCGGGAGTTCGTCGGTGACGCCGGCCGGATCGTGAGCCTGGAGCACTTCGGAGCGAGTGCGGCGTACACGGTCCTCTACGAGGAGTTCGGCATCACGCCGGGAGTCGTCGCCGACATGGCCAGAGAGAGCATCGCCGCAACAGCGGCAACAGCGACATCGCAGCGACAGTAGGAGACCAGAAAAGATGACACAGAACCCCCGCCTGACCGAGCTCTCCGCACAGGGAGTAGCCGTGTGGCTCGACGACCTGTCCCGCGACCGGTTGGATTCGGGCGACCTTGCCGAGCTCGCGGAGACTATGAGCGTGGTCGGCGTGACAACGAACCCGACGATCTTCGCGGCTGCGATCAGCGGCTCGAAGCTCTACAACGACCAGCTCGGAGATCTCGCCGCGCGCAAGGTCGAGGTGGAAGAAGCGGTCCGGATGATCACGACGTACGACGTCCGCTGGGCTTGCGACGTGCTGGCCGATGTCGCGCGGCGGACCGGTCGGGACGGCCGGGTGTCCATCGAGGTGGACCCGCGGCTCGCCCATGATGCCGACGTGACATTCGCCGAGGCCCGCCAGCTGTGGTGGCTGGTGGACCGCCCGAACCTCTTCATCAAGATCCCGGCCACCGAGGACGGCATCCCGGCGATCACCAAGACGATCGCCGAGGGGATCAGCGTGAACGTCACGTTGATCTTCTCGATCGAGCGCTACCGCGCCGTCATGGACGCGTATCTGAACGGCCTGGAGCAACTTGCCGACAAGGGCGGCTCCTTCGAGGGTCTGGAGTCGGTGGCGTCGTTCTTCGTGTCCCGCGTGGACACCGAGATCGACAAGCGGCTGGAGAAGATCGGCGCGGACAAGGCACTGTTCGGCAAGGCGGGCATCGCCAATGCACAACTGGCTTACGAGGCCTACGAGGAAGTCATCGGCTCCGATCGCTGGAAGGCTCTCGCCGACCAAGGTGCGCATGTGCAGCGGCCGCTGTGGGCCTCCACCGGCGTGAAGAACCCCGACTACGACGACACCATGTACATCTCGCAACTCGTCGCACCCGACACCGTGAACACGATGCCGGAGAAGACGATGCGTGCGTACGCCGACCACGGCGAACTCGGGACGTCGGCGCAGAAGCAGTACGACGACGCGCGGGCCACGATGGACGCCGTCGCAGCGGCCGGTGTCGACATGGACGAGGTGTTCCTGACGCTGGAGAGCGAGGGCGTGGAGAAGTTCGAGAAGTCGTGGGAGGAACTGCTCGACTCCGTGCGGTCCGAGCTGCAGAGAGTGTCGTGACCGCCGACGTACTTCCCGCCGCGGAGGCGGCGTAGATATGGGACTGCAGGTTGAGATCGTTGACGCGGCAGCAGGTACGGCCGCTGAGCAAGCCCGCGACCAGCAACTCGCCGACGGCGTACCGGCCAAGCTCATGGCCGGCGACGCCACGCTCTGGGGACCGGACGCGCAGGAAGATGCCGCGATCCGGCTCGGCTGGATCGACACGGTGGTGCGGAGCCGGGAGCTGCTGCCCCGCCTCGCGGCGCTCCGCTCCGAACTGGCGGACGAGGGCCTGGATCACGTCGTGCTGGCTGGCATGGGCGGTTCCTCGCTCGCGCCGGAGGTCATCTGCCGCAGCGCCGACGTGGAACTCACGGTCCTCGACACGACGGACGCTGGTCAGGTGCGCGCCGCCCTCGCGAACCAGCTGTCGCGCACCGTCGTAGTGGTGTCGTCGAAGTCAGGTGGGACGGTCGAGACCGACAGCCACCGGCGGACCTACCTGAAGGCGTTTGTCGACAGTGGACTGTCCGAAGTGGACGCCGGCCGTCGGTTCGTTGTCGTCACCGACCCCGGATCGCCATTCGTCGAAACGGCCGAGCAGATGGGCGCGCGCGCCGTCTTCCTCGCCGATGCCGATGTCGGAGGCCGCTACAGCGCGCTGACCGCGTTCGGGCTCGTGCCATCGGCACTCGCCGGAGCGGACGTCGAGCAACTCCTCGCCGACGCCGAGACACAGGCCGGTCAACTCGGCGAGGACAATCCCGCGCTGCTGCTGGGTTGCCTGCTCGGCGTCGCGGCCACGACCGGCCGTGACAAGTTGTTGCTGGCGGACAACGAATCGGGCATCACCGGGTTGGGCGATTGGGCCGAACAGCTGATTGCGGAATCCACCGGCAAGCAAGCCCGCGGGATCCTTCCCGTCGTCGTGGAGAGCGTGGGGGCCGCGGAGAGCGACGCGCCGGACACGCTCACCGTCCTCACTGGACAGTCGGCTGGCTCGGGTGAGGCGGCCGTCGTCTCCGGGCCGCTCGGTGCCCAGTTCCTGGGCTGGGAGTACGCCACCGCGGTGGCCGGCCGGATCCTGGGGATCAACCCGTTCGACCAGCCGAACGTCACCGAGAGCAAGGACAACACCAAGAAGCTGCTGGCATCCGGGCTGCCCGGCGTTTCCCCGGCAGCGACCTTCGGGACGGTCGAGGTGTTCGCCGACCCGGCCCTGCTGGGCTCGCCCGGGTCGCTGTCCGACGTACTCGATGCGGTCGTCGCAGCGATCCCCGACCGCGGCTACCTGGCGGTGATGGCCTATCTCGACCGGTGGGCCGACGACTCAGCGGCGGACCTGCGGCACCTCTTCGCCCAGCGCACCGAACGACCGGTGACATTCGGCTGGGGCCCGCGCTTCCTGCACTCGACCGGGCAGTTCCACAAGGGCGGACCACTCGTGGGCACGTTCCTGCAGATCACCGGTGTCGTTGCCGAGGACCTCGCGATTCCAGATCAGGACTTCGGCTTCGCCGGGCTACAGGCTGCCCAGGCGGCCGGGGACCTGGAGGCGCTGACCGGCCGGGACCTGCCGGCGTTCCGGTTGCACCTCACCGACCGGGCCGCCGGCCTCGGGCAGCTGATCGGAGCCGGCGGATGACTCCCGGCCGCACGGGTCACCCGACAACAGAGCAACGGGAGTTGACGTGACCGAGCCGACCGAGTTGACGAACCCGCTGCGCGATCCCCGTGACCGGCGGCTGCCGCGGGTGCCGGAGGCCTGTGCGCTCGTCGTGTTCGGCATCACCGGCGACCTGGCCCGCAAGAAGCTGCTGCCGGCGTTCTACGACCTGGCCAACCGCGGCCTGCTGCCTACCAACTTCGCGCTGCTCGGTTTCGCCCGCCGGGACTGGGGTGACGGCGATTTCATCGCGCTGGCCGAGAAGGCCGCCAGGGACTACGCGCGGACAGAGTGGCGCGAGGACGTGTGGGAACGGCTGGCCGGCAACATGAGGTTCGTGCCCGGTTCCTTTGACGACGACGAGGCGTTCGACAACCTGACCACGACGCTGAACGACATGGGCGACACCCACGGCATCCAGGGCAACGCGGCGTTCTTCCTGTCGATCCCGCCGGCAATGTTCCCCGTCGTACTGCAGCAGATGCAGCGCACCGGCCTCGCGGACAACGACCGCTCCGGCGGCTGGCGGCGGGTGGTTGTGGAGAAGCCGTTCGGTCACGATCTGAACAGCGCGATCGAGCTGAATACGTTGGTGGACGACGTCTTCGGGTGGCGCGACGTCTACCGGATCGACCACTACCTCGGCAAGGAGACCGTCCAGAACCTCCTGGCGTTGCGGTTCGCCAACAATCTCTTCGAGCCGATCTGGAACGCGCACTACGTCGACTCCGTCCAGATCACGATGGCCGAGGACGGTGGGATCGGCAGCCGGGCGGCCTTCTACGACGAGACCGGCGCGGCCCGCGACGTCCTGCAGAACCATCTGCTGCAGCTACTCGCGCTGACCGCGATGGAGGAGCCCGTCCAGTTCATCCCCTCCGCGATCCGCACTGAGAAGCTCAAGGTGTTGCGGGCGGTGACCGTACCCGAGGATCTCGACGCCTACGCGGTCCGCGGCCAGTACGAGCAGGGCTGGCTCGCCGGTGAGCGGGTGGCGGGATACCAGCAGGAGAAGGACGTTCCGGAGGACTCGACCACTGAGACGTTCGCCGCGGTACGCCTCGGCGTGGAGACGAGGCGCTGGGCCGGCGTGCCTTTCTACTTGCGCACCGGCAAGCGGCTACCCCGCCGAGTGACCGAGATCGCCCTGAGCTTCAGCAAGGCGCCGCACCTGCCCTTCGCAAAGACCGACACCGAGGAGCTCGGCCACAACCAGCTCGTGGTGCGGGTCCAGCCGGACGAGGGCATGACGCTCAAGTTCGGCTCCAAGGTGCCGGGCAGCATGATGGAGGTCCGCGACGTCTCGATGGACTTCCTGTACGGCGAGACCTTCACCGAGGCGAGCCCGGAGGCCTATGAGCGGCTGCTGCTGGACGTCCTGCTGGGCGACGCCATGCTCTTCCCGCTCAACGAGGAGGTCGAGGCGTCCTGGGATGTCGTCGATCCGCTGGAGGCGCACTGGGCCGGCGCCGAACCGCACCGCTACCGCGCCGGCGAGTGGGGACCGGACGCGGCCGACCAGATGCTCGCCCGCGACGGCCGAGTCTGGCGGAGGCCCTAGTGACGACTCTCTGGGACACCACCGGCACCGCGGTGGTCAAGGCATTGGCCGCGGAGCGACGGGCCGGCGGGGCCGTGATGTCGGGGCTGGCTCTGACCCTCGTCGTCGTGGTGGAGGAGAAGCAGGTCGCCGAGGCCGAGGAGGCCGCCAGGATCGCCGCCTCCGTGGTGCCCTGCCGCATGTTGATGGTCGTACGCCGGCAGGTCGACGCCCCGGTACCCAGGCTGGACGCAGAGGTGCTCATCGGCGGACGGCTCGGGCCGGGCGAGTCGATCGTGATGCGGATGTACGGTCGGCTGGCCGCGCACGCGGAGTCCGTCGTCCTCCCCCTCCTCGCACCTGACGCTCCCGTGGTGACGTGGTGGCACGGACCGCCACCTGACGTCATCGCTCACGATCCGCTGGGGGTTTTCGCCGACCGGCGGATCACCGACAGCGCGTGGATGCCCGACCCCGGGGCGGCGCTTGCCGTCCGGGCCGCCGACTTCCTGCCCGGTGACACCGATCTGGCCTGGACTCGTACGACCGGGTGGCGCGCCGCCCTCGCGGCGGCGCTTGACTCGGTGGAGGGCACGGTCACCGGCGGCTGCGTCCAGGGCGACCCGGGCACGCCGACGGCGAAACTACTGGCCGGCTGGCTGTCCGCACGGCTCGGGTGCGACATCGACCTGGAGCCGGCCGAGAAGGTGCCGGGCAACACCGCCGTCTCCGGTGCGCGGCTGGACCTCGACACGGACCGGGTCATCATCCTGCAGCGGATCGACGCAAGGACTGTCTCGGTGCACGGTGGCGCCGGACCGGACACCGTCGTCCAGCTACCCAAACGCAACCTCGGTGACCTGCTCGGTGAGGAGTTGCGCCGGTTGGATGCCGACCAGCCCTACGGCGAGGCGCTCGCAGCCGCGACCGGTGCTTCGGGGCTGACCGATCGCAGCGGGCGCCGCCGGCACGTCTGGCTGGACCCTGCCGATCAGATCACAGCCGATCAGAACTCGGCCGAGCAGAACGCCGCCCGGGCATGAGCGCCCAGGTCGCCGTACAGAGCAATCCAGATCTGCTGGCGGCCTCGGTCGCCGCCCGGCTCGTCACGCGGCTGGTGGACGCGCAGGCCGCGGGCAGCATCCCCTCGGTGGTGCTCACCGGGGGCCGGATCGGGATCAGCGTGCTCGACCACGTCCAGCGGGCACCGGCGCGTGACGCGGTGGACTGGCGCCGGGTGGAGTTCTGGTGGGGCGACGAGCGGTTCGTCCCGGAGGCGGACACCGGACGCAACGAGCTGCAGGCGAGGCAGACGCTGCTGGACCACGTGCCGGTCGACCCGGCCCGCGTACACCCGTTTCCGGCCAGTGACGGGCAGTTCGGGACCGATGTCGACGCTGCCGCGGAGTGGTACGCCGGGCAGCTGTCAGACCACGCCCGGCCGGAGGATCACGGCCCGGTGCCTTGCTTCGACGTCCTCCTGCTCGGAATCGGCGAGGAAGGGCACACCGCGTCGATCTTCCCGGAGTCGCCGGCGGCCTATGAGGAACGTTCCGTGGTCGCGGTACGCAACTGCCCGAAACCGCCCCCGACCAGGCTCACCCTGACGTTCCCGGCGTTGACCAGTGCGCACGAGGTCTGGATGGTCGCGGCCGGAGCGGGCAAGGCGCGGGCGGTGGCGATGGCGCTGGGCGGAGTGGGCCGGGTCCAAC
>JACCXW010000371.1 GCA_013696785.1 Geodermatophilaceae bacterium
GCTGTGCACCGCTGCGGTCAGCCCGCGTTGCGCCGCGTTCAGCAGCTGCACACCCAGGCCGATCCCCCACGCCCGCGGAACAACGTTGACCGCGTACAACTCGCCGCCACCAGCAATGTCCTTGCGCAGCGATCCGTACGTGCACAATGCCGGGTGCGTCCTCCGGTCGGGCCGGCCGGATCTGGAAGCCGCTCATCCCCTCAGTGTCGACCCAGACAGCGAACCGGAAACAGACGAGGCTGCTGTGCCGACCGCCATCAGGACACCGCACTGGTCAGCCGCGGCGGGTCCGGGTAGACAGTCCTTCCATGGGTGCATCCGAGGACTTCCTGTCCGCGCGCGACTTCCTGCTGACGGTGCGCGATGACTACGACCGGGCGGTAGCCGAGTTCCGCTGGCCGGAGCTGACGGAGTTCAACTGGGCGCTGGACCACTTCGACGCCATCGACCCGACCGGGTTGGCACTGTGGATCGTCGACGAGGACGGCGCCGAGGAGAAGCTCACCTTCGGCGAGCTGCAGGCCCGGTCCAACCAGTTCGCCATCAACCTGCAGAACCTCGGCGTACGGCGCGGCGACCCGCTGTTACTGATGCTCGGCAACATCACTCCGCTGTGGGTCACCATGCTGGCGGCAATCAAGATCGGCGCGGTCATCATCCCCACCAGCACCTTGCTCGGCGCTGACGAGCTCGCCGATCGGCTCGATCGTGGCGGCGTGCGCGCGGTCGTCACCACCGCCGCATTGGCCGAGCGGTTCGAAGGGCTGGCCGGACCGGACATCCGGATCAGCGTGGACCACCCGGTGAAGGGCTGGGCCTCCTACGCGGATGCAACGCAGCTTGCGATCACATATCGGCCGGACCGACCGACTCACGGTGGAGAACCCCTCTTTCTGTATTTCACATCCGGCACGACGTCCAAGCCCAAACTCGTCGAGCACTCGCATGTCTCCTACCCGGTCGGTCATCTGTCGACGATGTTCTGGATCGGCGTACGCCCCGGCGACATCCACCTCAACATCAGCTCCCCCGGCTGGGGCAAGCACGCCTGGAGCAACCTGTTCGGCCCGTGGAATGCCGGCGCCACCGTCTTCGTCGTGAACCAGGCCCGCTTCGACGCCCCCGAGTTGCTGCGCGAGATGCAGCGTTGCGAAGTCACGACGTTCTGCGCCCCGCCGACCGTGTGGCGGATGCTCGTACAGCAAGATCTGGCGTCCTACCAGCTGTCGTTGCGCGAGGTGATCGGCGCCGGCGAACCGCTCAACGCCGAGATCATCGATCAGGTGCGCTCGGCCTGGGGGCTGACCATCCGCGACGGATTCGGGCAGACCGAGACGACGGCGATGTGCGGCAACTCGCCGGGCCAGGCGGTCAAGGACGGGTCCATGGGCCGTCCGTTGCCGGGCTACGCCGTGGTCCTGCTGGATCCCGACGGCAACCCGGCCGACGAGGGCGAGATCTGCCTCGACCTGTCCGAGCGGCCGCTCGGCCTCATGGTCGGCTACCGAGATGGCGACTCCGCTACGTCGGACGCCACCTCCGGCGGCTACTACCACACCGGCGACGTGGCCCGGCGCGACGCCGACGGCTACATCACCTATGTCGGGCGCACCGACGACATCTTCAAAGCCGCGGACTACCGGATCAGCCCGTTCGAGCTGGAGAGCGTGCTCATCGAACATCCCGCCGTCGCCGAGGCAGCTGTCGTGCCGTCGCCGGACCCGATCCGCCTCGCCGTGCCCAAGGCGTACGTCGTACTGGCCAGAGGGTACGAGCCCACGGCGGAGACGGCCGCGGCAATCCTGGCGCACTGCCGCGACAGGCTGGCGCCGTTCAAGCGGATCCGCCGGATCGAGTTCGCCGAACTACCCAAGACGATCAGCGGCAAGATCCGACGAGTGGAGTTGCGCGCGTCCGAGCAGGGACGCGAAGGCCGCAGCCCCGGTGAGTTCTGGGAGGAGGACCTCCGCTAGCGGATGCGGACCGGGTCACCTGGCGACCGGATGTGCATCCAATGACGGCATTCCAGCGAGGATGCAACCGGGCCCGCGCGCGATTCGACGACCAGCCGCCAGGCGCGATAGCGCACATCGCGTTGTCGCCGCCAGCCCGGCGCACATCCCGGTGGTTGCGCAGTCCCGTCGGCAGGCTGCGCGCGCGCTCGACCCCACGGACATACGACCGCTCGAGCGGCGACGCGACGCCCTCCTCCGCGTCCGCGACCAGATCGAGCAGCAATCTGCGCCAGCGCAATCGGGTTCGGGTCGCAGCAGCCGCTGCCAGCCTGCTCGGCGAGGTCCGCCGCTGCTGGCAGGCGCGCAACACCATGTCGATGACGGCTCGCTCCGTCCGCGCCTCGTCGACAAGCTCCCTCGAATGTGGTTTGCGGCGGCAGCCGGACGGATGACGCCGGTCGGACAGGAACCGCGACTGACGCACCCGCACCGCAGGGCCGGGACGGATGGTGCCGGCTACCGTGCGGCACGAGCACAGTCACCGACTCTGGCAGATCCGGCCGCAGGCCGTGCAGCCATTGCGCCGTCTCGCATCCCGCAACGGCATGCCGGCCCGCGTACAGAACGCCTGCCCAGACGCGGGCAAGATCTGGCAGCGGGCCGGTGAAGGTCGCGTAGACGCCGGGTTGGACGCGCGCCAGCGTCCGGCCCGAACGGCCGCGCGTACCGACGAGCGACTGACTCCGAGATCGTGCAACTGCCGACGCGACAGCAGACCCGCCTGTCTCATTGAGAGTTCGGCCACGCCGGGTGGCCAGAGAGATCCAGCACCCGGTCAGGGTGGTTCGCTGGCGTCACGGCGCGGACGGCTCGCCCACAGCTGTGGACGGCTGAACCCGCCTGTGTACACGATCGGATGCGGATCGGGTCACCTGGCGACCGGAACCGCATCCGATCCACAACGACCGGGCCAAAAGGCCCGATCTGGCGTTCAGGCGGGGTCGGGGACGTCCGCACCGGAGGGCAGGCCGGCTGCGACATACGACCCGTAGATCCGCTCCCAGTCCTCGGGTGAGTCGCTGTGCGGCCCGGCGCTCTGCTCGCCGTCCAGGTGCTGGTCCAGCAGGCCGAGGCACACATCCCACCCGGCGGCGTTGCGGGCAGCGGCATTGCGCGCGTCCAGAACGTTGATGAGCGTCAGGGTGCAACCGGTGTCCGTCGGCTCGAGCTCGAAGTGAATCTCGCCGTCCGCCCAGCTGTAGGCCAGCCGGCGTGGCGGATCGAAGGTGAGGATCGTGCCGGTCGTGTCCTCGGCGTACGGGTCGCCGGAGAACGCGATCGCCCCGCCCTCCCGCTGCTCCATCGACACTGCCGAGGGAAACCAGGTTTTGAGTTCGTCGGAGTCGGTCACGGCGGCCCAGACCCGCTCGAGTGGATGTGGGTAGGTCCGCTGAAAGCGCACCGCGGGGCGGCCGTCAAACTCCAGATAGGTTCCGCGGTCGGTCACGTCATCTCCTCAGTTGTCACTGTCAGTTGGCGTCGTCGGATGTCGGTCGGCCCCCCGGATCGTCCAGCTGCCGGCCAAGCGCATCCAGCCGGTCGTTCCACAGCCGTCGGTACGGCGCCAGCCAAGCCTCGAGGTCGGCGATGGGACCGGGCTCGACCGCGTAGATCCGCTGCTGTGCTCGCTTGCAGACGCTCACCAGTCCGGCGTCGCGCAACACCCTCAGGTGCTTGGATGTCGCCGGCTGACTCAGGCCGACCTGGTCCACCAGCTCTCCCACGGAACTGGCGCGGTGCCGAAGGACGTCGAGCACCGCCCGGCGATGGGGATCCACCAGGGCTGCCCAGACGGCTTCACTCACCGCTTGAACATGCCACTAGAGGCATATGCCTGTCAAGGCATGTAGAGGCGCTAAGCGGAGCGAGCCGGGGCAGCGCGAAACGAGCGGCGGTAGTCCCGCGGCGGTACGCCGCGGCGGCGGACGAACTGCTCACGCAGACCCGCGGCGGTACCGAACCCGACCCTGCGGGCCACCTCTTCGACGGGCAGGTCGCCGGTCTCCAGGAGTTCCTCGGCCGCCTGCACCCGCTGCGCCAGCAGCCACGCCCGCGGCGTCGAGCCGGTCGCGGAGTGGAAGTGCCGGGCGAAGGACCGCGGGCTCATCAGCGCCCTTGCCGCCAACGTCTCCACCGTGAGGTCGAGGTCCAGGTGCCCGCGCATCCACTCCAGTACGCCGCCGAGCCGGTCGGAGTCACCGACGTGCGGCAGCGGTGAGTCGATGAACTGGGCCTGGCCGCCGTCGCGGTGCGGCGGGACCACCATGGAGCGGGCCACTGCGTTCGCCGCGTGCGCACCGAACTCCCGTCGCAACAGGTAGAGGCACAGGTCTACGCCGGCCGCGGTGCCGGCTCCGGTGAGAATCCGGCCCTCGTCGACGTACAGCACGCCCGGATCGACCGTGACCGCCGGGAATCGGGTGGCCAGTGCCTCGGCGGTGCTCCAGTGCGTCGTGGCCCGTTTCCCGTCGAGCAGTCCGGCGGCAGCGAGCACAAACGCACCCGTGCAGTGACTGGCGATCGTCGCGCCCCGCTCGTACGCCGCCCGCACGGCCGCGAGCAAGGGCTCTGCCGGCGGTACGTCGTAGTCCTCCCACGCCAGGATGTGGATCAGGTCGGCGGACTCCAGTCGTTCCAGTCCGTGCTCCACGGCGATGACCACTCCGCTGTCGAGCCGGATCAGGCCGGGTTCCTCCGCAGCGACGGCGAAGTCGAAGCGGGGCAGCCCGGTCGAGGACCGGTCGTAGCCGTACACCTCACCCACGACGCCGAGACCGAAGCCTCCCGACTTGCGGAGCAGGACGGCGACAACATCACGCATCGGCAGAGTATGGCAGATATCTTGCGATCAGGGTCAGTCCTGCCACTCGTGTGTCCGACGAAAGCGGCGGACCATCATTCACATGATGCTCATCCACTGCCCCGTCCGCGGAGACGAGTTGATCCCCGAGCGGCGCATCCATTCACTGTCCAACACCGATCACGGCATCCTGATGCGGATCGACTGCTACTGCGGCCGGCGGCATGTGGTGCGCACGGGACGTCGAGCCCTGCAGACTGTCTAGGTCTCAGGCCTCGAATTTGTAGCCGAGGCCCCGCACGGTCACCAGGTGCCTGGGTTGCGCCGGATCAGGTTCCAGCTTCGACCGCAACCGCTTCACGTGGACGTCGAGGGTCTTGGTGTCGCCGACATAGTCCGCGCCCCACACGCGGTCGATCAGTTGCCCGCGGGTGAGCACCCTTCCGGCGTTGCGCAGCAACAACTCCAACAGGTCGAACTCCTTGAGCGGCATTGAGGTGACCGTGCCGGCCACGGTAACGACGTGTCGATCGGGATCCATCCGGACCGGACCGACCTCCAGAGTCGGTGTGCCGCCGTCCTCGGCCTCGTTCTGCCGCCGCAGCACCGCCCGGATCCGCGCCACGAGTTCGCGCGCAGAGTAGGGCTTCGTCACGTAGTCGTCGGCGCCGAGTTCCAGGCCCACGACCTTGTCGATCTCTGAATCCTTGGCGGTGAGCATGATGATCGGCACCGGCGAGCGCTGCCGAAGCGATCGGCATACCTCGGTCCCCGGTAGCCCCGGGAGCATGAGGTCGAGCAGGACGATGTCGGCTCCGGCCCGGTCGAACTCGTCCAGCGCCTCCGGACCGGTGGAGGCGAGCCCCACCTCGAAGCCCTCCCGGCGCAGCATGTAGGACAGCGCATCGGAGAAGGACTCCTCGTCCTCGACGACGAGCACTCTGGTCAACGAACCTCCATGGTTTGCCGCGGCTGAAGCGCCTGGTCGGGTGCGAGTGGGATGCGCAGAGTGAACGTCGATCCGGTTCCGAGCTGGCTCTTGACCCGAACGCCGCCGCCGTGATTGGTGGCGATGTGCTTCACGATGGCCAGGCCGAGGCCGTTGCCGCCGGTGGCCGTGGCCCGCGCCGGGTCGACCCGGTAAAAGCGCTCGAAGATGCGGTCCTGGTCGCCGGGCGGGATGCCCTCGCCCTGGTCGATCACCGCGATCTCGGCGAAGCCGGACTGGGCACGAGCGGCCACTGTCACCGTCGTACCGGAACGGCTGTAGGCGACCGCGTTCGACAACAGGTTCGCCAGCGCCGTGACGAGTTGACCCTCGGCGCCCAGCACGCGCTCCGCGGCTTCACCGCTGATCGACAGCTTGATCGCCCTGGCATCCGCGGCCAACCGGGTCCGGTCGATCGCCTCGGCGATGACGACCCGCACGGAGACCAGATCGCGTTCGGGCAGCGGTTCGCCGCCTTGCAGCCGGGACAGGTCGATCAGCTCCCGGACGAGACGGTTCAGGCGCTGCGCCTCGTGCACGGCCCGAGCAGAGAAGCGCCGAATCGTGTCGGGGTCGTTCGCCGCGTCCTGCATCGCCTCGGCGAGTAGCGACAGCGCCCCCACCGGGGTCTTCAGTTCGTGGCTCACATTGGCCATGAAGTCGCGGCGTACATCCTCGATCCGTCTGGACTCGGTGACATCGAGGAGGAGGAGGGCGACCGTTCCCCGGTTGTCCAAACGCATGGCCTGTACGCCGACGGTACGGGGTCCGGCGCCCAGCAACTCCGCCGTCAGCCGCACATCCTCCTGCCGTTGGCCGGTCCGCCGGACGGTCGCGACGAGCCGCAACAGATGTGGCACGGCCAGTTCGCGGCCCCTGACGACGCCGAGCCCTCGAGCCGCTGCATTGGCGAGTACGACGGCGTCGGCACCGTCGACTACGACCGCCCCGGGTTCCATCAGTTCGACCACGCGACGGGCGACATCGAAACCGACTTCGGGTGCCGGCGGCTCGCTCGCCGCACTCCGGCGGACGGCGACCAGGGCGAAAACAAGAGAGACGCCCGCCACGAATCCCGCCAGCGCGATCAGGGCGTCCACGTCACAATCGTAGGGTCGCAATCGGCTCAGCCAGACGATAAAGCACGTGGACGCGGCCCTGGCGTGCAGAGTTCACGCGCTGGATGCGTCCCGTTCGCCTACCGGCCCTGGTTCTTGACCGCCTCGATCGCTGCGGCCGCTACCTCGGGATCCAGGTACTGCCCGCCATGAGTCAACGGCCGCAGCGCCTCGTCGAGGTCGTATCGCAACGGCACGCCGGTGGGGATGTTCAAGGCGACGACGGCCTCGTCGCTCATCCCGTCCAGGTGCTTCACCAGCGCGCGGAGGCTGTTGCCATGCGCCACGACGAGCACGGTTCGACCCGCCATCAGATCCGGCACGATCGCGTCGTACCAGTACGGCAGCATGCGGACGACGACGTCCTTGAGACATTCGGTGTCCGGGCGCAGTTCCGGTGGGAGTACGGCGTAGCGCGGGTCATCGTACTGGCTCCACTTGTCGTCGCGAGGCAGTCGCGGCGGCGGGGTGTCGTAGGAGCGGCGCCAGAGCATGAACTGTTCCTCGCCGTACTCCGCGAGCGTCGCGGCTTTGTCCTTGCCCTGCAGGGCACCGTAGTGGCGCTCGTTCAGTCGCCAGCTTCGGCGGACCGGGATCCACGACCGCTCGGCGGCGGACAGGGCAGCCGTGGCAGTGTCGATCGCGCGTCGCAGCACGGAGGTGTGCAGTACGTCGGGAAGCAGGCCCTGCTCCACAAGCAGTTCACCGCCACGCCTGGCCTCCTGGAAACCGAGGTCGGTGAGCCCGACATCCACCCAACCGGTGAACAGGTTTTTCTCGTTCCAGTCGCTCTGCCCGTGCCGGAGCAGGACGAGGGTTCCCACCATGGGGCTCATCCTGCCCGACACGGGCGGCTGACGATCAGGCCGTCACACGGACGGCTGGCGGGGCTCCGTGCTGCTGCCGTTTCCGGAACTGGACTCCTGCTTCACGGTCTCGGTCGCTTGCTGGGCGTCTGACTTGACGTCCTCGGCTGCCGAGCGGCCCTCTTCCTTCACCGTCTGCACGGCCTCGCTGGCGGTCGAGGACACCGACTGGACGGCCTGCTGCGCGGGCTCCTGAAGGTTGTCCTTCATCTCCGTGGCGATCTGGGTGAGGTTCTCCTTGAGCGGCTCGCTGTGCTCCTTGGCCGCGTCCACGAGTTGCCCGGCAGCCTGCTGCTCCCGCTCGCTCGCCGGAATGAGCGCGGAGACGAGCCAGCCGGCTCCGAAGGCGATGAGTCCGGCGGCCAGCGGGTTGCCCTGGGTCCGCTGCCGGGCCGAGTCTGCGAGGTCAGATGTCGTCCCGGCCACACCGGACGCCGCCGATGACATGCTGGACTGTGCCGAGGCCGAGTTTCCGGAGGCGCTTCCCATCACCTTGTCCTTGGCATTGCCCAGAGCACTCTTGGCTTTACCCACGCGCCGGTCCATGATCCGTGCGGGACTGACCTTCTCGGTGAGCGCATCCGCGTCGTAGCTCAATTCCTGCCGGGTCTGCTCTATCTCGCGCCTCAGCTGTTCCGCGTCCGTGCCCATTCGGCGTCCTCCTTGAGAGTCTCGATCGTTTGCTCTGGCTTGACGTTGACCTGCTTGAGCTTCTTGCGACCCGCCGCTGCCAGCGTCGCTGCGACAACTGCCCAGATGACCGTCACGATCAACGCCGCCCAGGCCAGGTCCATGACATTCGCGAGCGCCCACACCACGGTGAGGGAAAGGAAGACGAGGACCATGTGCCCGGCCACACCTGCGCCGGCGAGCATCCCCGCCGCCTTGCCTGCCTTGGCCGCTTCCTCTTTCAGCTCGAGCTTGGCCAGCTCGAGTTCCTGCCGCATCAGTTTGGACAGGTCACCGGACAACTCCCCGATGAGCTCCCCTACCGACCGGCCCTCGACATCCGGCCGCCCCGGGCCTGGTTGCACGCTGCTCACGGCCGGTATCCCTCCCGCGAGGGGTCGGCATGCTCGTCACCTGGCACCGGCGGGTATTCAGCCGGATGCGCCTCGGTCCGGTACGGCTCGGCAGGATTGGATTCTGCCGGATACGACTCGGTCGGATACGACTCGGTCGGGTAAGGCTGCGGCGGGTAGGGCGGCGGCGGGTAGGGCTGCTGTCCGGGGGCCATGCCGTACGCCGCTGGCTGCGGTGACGCCGGCTGGTAGGGGTAGTCCGGGACGGGGTTTGCGGTGGCGTCGCCATACCCGCCGGCGGGGGGAGCGGTGCCGTACATGTCCGAGGTGGGGTACTGCCCGGCCATCAGCGGCGGCTGCATCGCAACGTCAGGGAATGCCGACGGGTAGCCCTCGGACGGGTAGCTCTCCGACGGGTCGCCCGCATTGTTCGCAGTCACCCCTCGGGTGAGACGGCCGGCGAGCAGTCCGGCGGCTGCCGCACCGAGCAGAAAGGCACCCGGCCGCCGACGCGCGAAGTCCGTCACCTGCTGCACGAGATCCCCAGGCTGCTTGTCCTCGAGGAAACCCGCGGCCCGCCGTCCTCGGTCGGCGAGCTGCCGCGCGGCATCCGTGGCCAGCCCCGACCGGTCACCGTTGTCGGCCATCGTCTCGAGCTCGTCGCTCAGCGACCGCAGGGTCCCCACCAGGCGATCGCGCTGGGTGTTCGCCTGCTCGTCGACCTGGCTCTTGAACTGCCGGCCCAGATCGCTGACCTGCGCTTTCGCCTCCGAGACGACTTCACGAGCCTGCTCTTGGGCGGTGCCCGCGACTTGACCCGCGGCGTCACCTGCGCTCTGCGTCACGCTGGATACCTGCTGCTTGGCGATATCGGCGGTACCGGTGCCGGCACCATCCCCTGCACTCATGCTTGCTCCTTCGCTTGACTGACGTCCAACTAAGAAGATGCCCGTTCTACTAATGTCTAAACGGCTGACAGCCCTGACGTAGAGCCCCCCGGTCGCTCAGCACCGGTGCTCGGTCGGTCTACGGTGTCAGCGCCTGCCCTCGTCCGGCGCCGCGAACGAGGCGAAGGCCTGCAGGTTGGCCAGCGACTCGCCGCGCTTGGCCCGCCACTCCCACTCCCGCCGGATCGAGGAGCCGAAGCCGATCTCCAGCATGCTGTTGAAGTGCTCGTCGGCGTAGCTCAGGACGGCGCCGAGCAGCCTGTCGAGCTCGTCACCATCCACAGTGGACAACGGCAGCCTGCCGGTGAGGTAGATGTCGCCGACCTTGTCGATGCTGAAGGCGACGCCGAACAGCTTGGCGTTGAGCTGCAGCAGGTACTCCCACAGCTGCTCGCGGTTCTCATCCGGCTGCCGGCAGACGAATGCCGAGACCCGCAGCGAATGTTCGCCGACGACGAGCCAGCAGTTCGTCTGCAGCTTCTTCTCCCCCGGCAGCGTCACGAGATAGCGCCCGGGTCCGGGCGACTGGAAGTCAAGCTCGCGCTCCTCTAGAGCGGACCGGATGACGTGATCGTGCGCTGGGGTCACCGGGCCAAAGGTACGGCGTACGAAGGGGTGACCATCGCCTCGGTGTAGGCAGCCACCAGCTCCGACGCGGTGCGATCCCAGGAGAAGCCCGCGGTGTGCTGGACGCCGCCCGCGGCGAGAGCGGCGGCGAGGGGCCGATCCGCGATGATCCGGTGGAGCGCGGCGGCGAAGTCGGCGGGGTTGTGGCCGGGCACGAGCAGCCCGGACCTCCCGTCGGCGACAGCCGTCGTGAGCCCGCCCACCGCCGCTGCGACCACCGGGGT
>JACCXW010000417.1 GCA_013696785.1 Geodermatophilaceae bacterium
GCGCGCCGACACCGATCGCGACCGCGTTCGCGCCCAGCGCCAACGCCTTTGCCACGTCCGCCCCGGTCCGGATGCCGCCGGAGACGATGAGCTGCACCTCCTCGGTCTTGCCGATCTCCCGCAACGCGTCGGCGGCGAGTCGCACGGCGGCCAGCGTCGGGATGCCGGCGTGCTCGATGAAGGCCTCCTGCGTGGCGCCGGTGCCGCCCTGCATCCCGTCCACGACGACGACGTCCGCGCCGGCGGCGACGGCCAGCTTGACGTCGTTCACCACCCGGGTGGCGCCGAGCTTGACGTAGATCGGTTTTTCCCAACCGGTGGCTTCGCGGAGCTCGGCGATCTTGATAGTCAGATCGTCCGGCCCGGTCCAGTCCGGGTGCCGGCTGGCCGAGCGCTGGTCGATCCCCGCGGGAAGCGTCCGCATCCCGGCCACCCGCTCGCTCACCTTCTCCCCGAGCAGCATGCCGCCGCCGCCGGGCTTGGCGCCCTGCCCGATGACGACCTCGATGGCGTCTGCCTGGTGCAGGTCTGCCGGGTTGAAGCCGTATCGCGACGGCAGACACTGGTAGACCAGCCGCGTGGAGGCCCGTCGCTCCTCCGTCGTCATCCCGCCGTCGCCGGTGGTCGTCGACGTGCCCACCGCGGTCGCGGCTCGGCCAAGTGACTCCTTGGCGTGCGCCGACAGCGACCCGAAGCTCATCCCTGCGATCGTGATGGGGATGTCCAGCACAAGGGGCTTGCTGGCGTACCGGGACCCGAGCACCGTCGTGGTGTCACACGCCTCCCGATAGCCCTCCAGCGGGTAGCGGGACACCGAGGCGGTCAGGAAGGACAGGTCGTCGAAGCTCGGCACCCGGCGCTTGGCACCCCAGCCGCGGATCTCATAGCGCCCCGTGTCGGCCATGGTCTGGATCTGACCGACCATCTCCGGCGGAAAGGTGGCACTGGGCCGGCGGCTCTGTCCCGCATGCGCGCGGCCGGGCACGGGAGTGGGCAGATCGACGTGGCCCTCGGTGCTCATCGCTAGTACCTCTGGTTCTTCAACGCGTCGAAGTTGTAGAGCTGCTTCGCCGAGGCCACCCGGGTGACGTTCTCCGGGTCGACGTGGTCGAAACCTGAGTCGCGGCCGGCCAGTCCGAGGATGTCGCGGACCCGTCGTACGTCGGTGTCGGTGAGGTCTTCGATCTGGCTGTCCGAACCGAGCGACCGGACCTTGCCGCCGACGTAGATGACCGCCTCGTAGAGGCTGTCGCCCAGGGCGTGCCCGGCATCGCCGCCGATCAGGATCGTGCCGGCCTGCGCCATGAAGCCGCTCATGTGGCCGACGTCGCCGGCTACGGCAAGGGTGCCGCCCTTGAGCGAGATGCCGGCCCGCGACGAGGCGTCGCCGTGCACGATCACCGTACCGCCGTGCGCGGTCGCCGCAGCTGACTCCGAGGCGTTGCCCCGCACCCGGACGACGCCGCGCATCAGATTCTCGGCGAGCCCCCAGCCGACGGAGCCCTCGACCGTGACGTCCGGGCCGTCGGACAACCCGGCTGTGTAGTACCCGGCGTTCCCCTCGATGGTTATGACCAAACGGTGGCGCAGGCCGACGGCAAGGTTGTGGGTGCCGCGGGCCTCGGTGATGCGTACGACGCTGCCCTCGGGCAGCTCGCGCAGCCGGCTGTTGATCTGCCGGGTCGTCAGCTCGCTGCAGCTCAGGACGATCTCGGTGACCGGTGCGCTCAGCACCTTGGTCACTGCTTCACCCAGGAGTGCACTTCCTCCGGCTGCGGCTCGAAGACTCGGGCGTCGTCGATCCCCGGCAGGGTAGCCAAGGCGTGATACTCGCTCGCGACCGCCACGTAGGCCTCTGTTTCGGCGACCACCAGCGGTTTGCAGGCGAAGGCGTCGCGCACGACCGCGAACTCGTCGCGGGAGGTGACCAGCAGCGTGAAGAAGCCGTCGAACTCCTTGAGGACCATTCGCATGGCGTCGTCCAGGGTGTCGCCCTGGTCGAGCCGGTCGCTGATGTAACGCGCGGCGACCTCGGAGTCGTTGTCGGTCTCGAACACCACGCCCCGGTCCTCGAGCCGCCGCCGGATGGAGGCATGGTTGGAGAACGAGCCGTTGTGCACGAGCGCGAGGTCGGGCGCGGGGGAGAACGGGTGGGAGTGCCTGGTCGTGACGGCGGACTCGGTAGCCATCCTGGTGTGCCCCACTCCCTGGTATCCGCCGGCCAGCTGGATGCCATAACGATCACAGATCTGCCGGGCTGTACCGATGTCCTTGTACAGCGTCATCGCCTCACCGCTGCCGACGACGGTGACATGCGGTGCGATCTCCCGCAGCCGCTCCCGGACCTGGTCGGCCGGGGCCTTGACGGTCAACAGGCAGACATCGGCCTTGACCTGGACGCTGGCCGGTTGTCCGATGTCCTCGCCCAGACGACCGGCCAACTCCGACCAGTCGCAGCCGGCGCCCGGAGCATGCAGCGACCAGCGAAGCGAGCCGTCCGGGACGCTGCTGTCGTACAGAGCCAGACCGGCGGAGTCGGGACCACGTCCAGTCAGGTCCTCGATCATCGGTACGAGAAGCTCACCGAGCCGGGACTCGAGGGCCGGGTCCTTGAGGTGTATCCCAACGATTCCGCACATGTCCGGCTCCTAGGAAGGGATCACGTCGGCACGACATTCAGTGGCCTCAGTCAACTGAGAATACACAACGTTTCTTGAGAGGCAACCAGTGACGGTGGCGGATCTCAGGCCGTCCGGGCACTGACGGTGACGTCCGACCGGAGCCGTCTGCGCAGTCCGGCCGCCACGTCGCCCTCGATGAAGCGGCGCAGCGGGCCCTGAGCGGGGGCGGCCAGGACCACGTGTTCGACCTGCAGCCGGCGAGCGGCGCGGGCGATGGTTTTGGCCGGGCTGCGGGTGATGACGACCTGCCCGTCGACCTGCCGTCCGCCTCGCTCGAGGGCGCGTACCGCGGCCGAGACGATGCCGAGTTGTTCCTCGCGTTCCTGGCGGGTCGGCATCAGCCCCGGGTTGGGCAGCCCGAACGCCGTCCCGTGCAGCCGGGCGACGGACAGCACCGTGACCGGCGAGCCCCCAGCCAGGGAGGCGCACGTGCGGACTTCCTGGTCGGTGAACGGGACGCCGGTCGAGGCCAGCAGTACCTTGCTCGGTCCCGCCGGTACCTGGTCGCGCCCTCGCTGCAAACCCGGCAGCGGCACCGTCCGGTCAGCCGTCCTGGCCGGCTGGCGCTGTACTGTGCATCGCTCTGCGGTCGGCCGCCTGCCGCCACATGTAGAGCGGCAGGTAGGCGGCGATCACCACGAGGCCGGCGAAGAAGAGGAAGGGTCCCTCGGTGGGGTCCACCACCAGCGCGGGCGAGCGCCAGCCGCCGTACGCCCAGGTGAACATGAAGAAGACGAATACCGCGAGGGCGAGCCACCGCAGCGATCCGGGCAACCGAACGGGTCGGTGCAGCTCGGGGTGGTACTGCCGGTGGAGGAAGTAACCCAGGAGCGCGAGCGAGCAGGCCAGCAGGTAGCCCATGTTCGAGAAGATGTAGATACGAAGCGGCGAGCCGAACAGGACAACCACCGCAGAGCAAACGACGTTGAAGATCATCGCGTGGTCGGGGACGCCGTACCGATTGGTGTGCATGAACCAACGGGGGATAAGGCCGTCCTCGGACACCTGGAACAGGGAGCGTCCCACGCCCATGATGGCGTTCAGGACCGACAACAGAAGCGCCACGATCAGCGGTATGCCGATGAGCCACTGGAGCAGGCCGCCCGAGGCGGTGTCGAACACCCGGCTGCTGAAGTCGGTGAACACCGTCAGCGGGTCGAAGCTCTCCGCGTTGCCCAGCACCAGCACGAAGACCAGCGGGATCGACACGTAGATGAAGAACCCGAACAGCCCCTCCGCCGTCATGGCGATCTTCGCGTCGCGGGCCGGATCCTTGCACTCCCCGATGTAACACGCGGCCGCCTCCATCGCGAGCACGGACCAGGTCATGATGAAGATCCAGGCCATGAAGAACGCAAAGCCGCCCACAGCCCCGGGCGGGAGGTGGAAACCGGCCAGGTTGGAGAAGTTGATCGAGCTCGGGTTCAGCAGCGGAAGGAACACCAGCGCGGTGAGCGGGACCATCGACACCACGCCGAGCAGCGTGGCGAAGCGGGCACCTAGCCGGATACCCAGCAGCGCGGGGATGAGCATGCCGATCAGGCCGATCAGCGAGATGATCAGCACGGCGACCGAGATCGGCGATCCCAGCGAGCCGAAGGGCAGGAAGGTTCGCCCGGTCGGCAACTCGAACAGGCTCACGATGTATGCCGAGGCAAGGATCATGTTGATGGGGGCCACCGGGAACCAGCCGAGCCAGTAGGCCCAGCCCGAGACCCCACCGACATGTTTGGCGGTTGTCGCGCCGAGCGGTTTGAACGTCTCGAATGCGTACGACGGCAGGCCGCCGGTCCGGTCGGGCATCATGGCGGCCAATTCCGCCAGGCAGAAGCAGAGCAGTACGCCGGCCGCCGTCACTGCGACGAACAGCGGGATGGACGCAGCACCCAGGCTCTGCACGGCGAACGGGGCGATGCCGGTCACCAGGATGGTGCCCGCAAGGCCGATGACGAAGGCGCCCCACCAGTTCGTGCCGCGCTGCAGCGACCCGTCGTCGCGTTCGGTGTGCGCGTGAACTGACCGCTCGGGCACTGTGGTCATGTCACCTCCTGGGTTGCGGTCGAGGGGCTGCGGACCGGTCAGAGCAGAAGAAGTGCAAGGTCACCGCCGAACTTTGGTCCACTGAGACTACTCAGCGTTTCTTGACAAGCAACCCCCTGATGCGAGTGCATTGGCACCGCATGCCCGCTGTTGCCGGGGCAGCTCACGAGCCGAGCCCTGGGGCCGGAGAAGGAGTAGCCATGACGTCTCGCGAGGAGCTCAAGCGGCAGGCGGAAGACGACGGGATCGAGTTCTTCTTCGCCATGTTCGTCGACATGCACGGCAAGCCATGCGCGAAGTTGGTGCCGGCGGCGTCGTTCGACGTCTTGATGGACGGCGGGGCGGGTTTCGCCGGTTTCGCGGCGGGACCGATGGGCCAGTCCCCCGCCGACCCCGACATGATCGCCGTACCGGACCCGTCGTCGTACCTCCGCGTCCCGTGGCAGCCCGAGCTCGCCGTGCTGCAGTGCGACATCCACGTGGACGGCCAGCCCTGGCCCTTCACGCCGCGGGTCATTCTCCAGAACCAACTGGCCAGGCTCGAAGAGCGCGGCCTCACGTACATGGTGGGCGTGGAGGCGGAGTACTTCCTTGTGGCCCGCCAGCTCGACGGCACCGTTCGGGTCGCGGACCCCCTCGATACGGCCAGTTCCCCGTGTTACGACGTGAAGGCGCTGACCCGGATGTACCCGCACCTGAGTCGCGTGTCCAAGTACTGCAACGAGCTGGGGTGGACCAATTACGCCAACGACCACGAGGATGCGAACGGGCAGTTCGAGCAGAACTTCAAGTACGCCGACGCCCTCACCTCAGCTGACCGGCTGATCTTCTTCCGGTACATGGTGCACACGCTGGCCCACGAGGCGGGTATGGCGGCGACGTTCATGCCGAAGGTGTTCAGCGACCGCACCGGAAACGGCCTGCACATGCATTCCAGCTTGTGGCGGGGCGAGGAACAGCTCTTTGCCGATGAGTCCGATCAACGGGGCCTCGGGATGTCCGCTATGGGCTACTCCTTCATCGGCGGACTGATCGAGCACGCCCGCGCCTGCATGGCGGTCACCTGCCCCACCGTCAACAGCTACAAGCGGATGGGTGTGGGCGCTCCCGCTTCCGGCGCCACCTGGGCCCCGGCGTACGGCACCTATGGCGGCAACAACCGCACCCAGATGCTGCGGATCCCCGAAGGGGGGCGGGTGGAGCACCGCGGGTGTGACGGCTCGGCCAATCCCTACCTGGCGTTGACCGTGATGCTCGCGGCCGGCCTCGACGGCGTCGACCGCGACCTCGATCCGGGAGAGCCGAACACCGACAACCTCTACACGCTGTCCAAGGAGCAGGTGGCCGAGCGGCAGATCATCACGATGCCGCCGACCCTGCTGCATGCCACCGAGGGACTCATCGAGGACGCGGTACTCCGCAAGGCATTGGGGACATCCGACCGTGGCGACTACATCGACTACTACGCCGACATCAAACAGCGTGAGTTCATGGACTACCACTCCGTGGTGAGTCCGTGGGAGGTCGACCGGTACCTGACTCTCTTCTGAGCCGAGCCTTGTGCCGCCGCTATCGGGGTGCGTACCAGCCAGGCCCCGCCGATCTCCGCCAACGCGGCCAGCACGAAAAGCGTCACCGAACGAAGAAGAGTCACACGTCGACACTAGGTCCGAGATGTTCGCCAGTTCCGGTCACTTGCACCCGAAGAATCGCGACGCCGGCTGACGGCGCCGCTTACCCTGCAGCGATGAGCGCATCCGATGCCACCGAACCTGAGGTCGCCCAAGAGGACGAGGAGCGCACCTTCGACCGGCTGGTCGACGAGGGCGAGCAGCGCCTCGGCCGGTCCTGGCCCGGACTGGTCGCGACCGGCCTGCTCGGCGGCCTGGACATCGGCGTCGGCGTACTCGCGCTGCTGCTCGTCGAGCACGAGACCGGCAGCGTCCTGCTCGGCGGGTTGGCCTTCGCTATCGGGTTCATCGCCCTGACTTTGGCGCGGAGCGAACTTTTCACGGAGGACTTCCTCGTGCCGGTCGCGGCAGTCGTCGCTAAGGCCGGCCGGCCGCAGCAGCTCGTGCGGCTCTGGGGTATCACGATCGTGACCAACCTGGCCGGCGGTTGGCTGATCACCTGGATCATCGTGTCCGGCTTCCCGCAGCTACGGCCCGCGGCGCGCAAGGCAGCGCAGTTCTACATCGATCTCGGCATCGGGTGGCAGGCCTTCGCGTTGGCCATGATCGGCGGCTTCCTCATCACGCTCATGACCCACATGCAGCACGCCACCGACCACGATGGCGTCAAACTCGTGCCCGCCACCGTCATGGGATTCCTGCTTGGCGCGGGTCAGGTCAACCACGCGATCGTCGCGTCCCTGCTCTGCTTCACCGCCCTGCACGCAGGCGCACCATTCGGGTACGCCGACTGGGTCGGGCTGCTCGCCTTCGCCGCACTCGGCAACATGGTCGGTGGACTCGGCCTTGTCACCGTGCTGCGGCTGCTGCAGGTGCCGAACAAGGTGATCGCCGAGCGCAACGAGGGCACCGGCCAGACCGCCGAGCGCCGCGATGGTTGAGCACACGGACGACGGCCGCTACATCGTCGTCAACGGCAGGCGTTGGCGCGCAACGGATCTTCTGATCCCGGACGAGCGGGCCGCCGTACTCCGCTCCGCGTTGATGGCGTGGCGGCGCGAGGTCAAACGAGCCCGCGGTACGGCGGACGAGCGGCGGGTCCGCGACGGCGTACAGGCGGCGAAGGTGGCTCTGGGCGAGCGTGGCACGCCGTGGTGGGAGCAGACCGAGGACGAGCGTCGGGCACGCTGGGAGGCAGACGTTCCGATCCCGTGAGCAGGGTTGTCGCAACGCGCCCGTCTTTCGTCCAGCTACCCGAGGGTGCCTTCGGCGAGACCGAGTTCGTGCTCGGCATGGCCGGCCGACCAGGCCACCACCGCATCGCGACCAACTGCGATGTGGTGCGCCACCGTTTGCAGAGCCAGTCCGTCGAGAAGCGACAGGATGCGCCAGCCTGCGGCCTCCGGATCGGGACAGGTGAAGTCGCCCGCGGCAAGCCCGGCGCGAATGACCTCGACCAGCAGCTGCTGCCACTCGACGTTCAGCCGTTGTGACGTCGCCTGCAGGGTCGGTCGCCGGGCCGCCTCGGACCATGCGTCGAGCCACAACTGGAAGGCCCAGTCCTGCTCGGCCCGGACGTACGTCGCGAAGAAGATCCGCAACTTCTCGACCGGCGCGGATACCGAGCCGAGGGCCTCGCGCGTGGCGGTCAGCCCCGATGTGGCGGCCTGCTCGAAGGCAACGGCGACCAGGTCGTCCATCGAGTCGAAATAGTGGTGCACCAGGCCGGGGGAGGAGCCCATCTCCTGGGCGACGTCACGAACCGTGGTCGCGGCGATCCCCTTGCGCAGCATCACTGCCAGCGTCGCCTCGATGATGCGACTGCGCCGCTCGGCCGGGCTCAACCGCACCGTCATTGCGGCCAGCCAACAACGGTCACCGCGCCACCGTAGTTATTGATCGAATGTCCAACAAGAGCTAGCGTCGGTCGAGCGCACGACCCACGCCGAAGGAGCAAGCAGCGCATGGTGAGCACGACGCCCTTCCACCCGAGGCTCAGCCAGCTCAACACGACCGGTCTCTACACGCACTGGCAAGGTCAACTGTCCGCCCTGCGGTACAGCCACGCGCCGAAGCATGAGTACTTCGCCGTCCGCAACAGCGTCGGAATCTTCGACACCTCTCCGCTGCATAAATACCGGATCCATGGGCGTGACGTCGAGCGGTTCCTCGGCGGCGTACTCGTCCGTGACATCCGGACCTGCCGCCCCGGCCGCGCGCAGTACACGCTGTGGTGCGACGACCGCGGCTTCGTCTGCGACGACGGCGTCGTGTTCCGCCACTCCGAGACCGATTTCCTCCTGACCGCGGCGCGGCCGAACCTCGGCTACCTGCAGCGCCTGGTCGGCCGGCTCGACGTCGAGATGGAAGACGTCACCGAGGACTACGCGGTCCTCGCCGTACAGGGACCGAATTCCCGCGATGTACTTGGGCAACTCGCCCCCGAGGTCCACGCCCTGCGCTACTTCGCGCACACCCCCGCCAAGATCGGTCCGGCGCCTGTCACCCTGTCGCGTACCGGCTTCACCGGTGACCTCGGCTACGAGATCACCGTCGAGTCCGAGCACGCGATCGATGTCCTCGACGCCGTGCTCGAGGCGGGCGAGGGCCACGGCATGCGGCCCTTCGGCGAGGAGGCGCTCATGATGCTGCGCATCGAGGCCGGCCTCCCGCTGGTCGATGTCGACTTCCACGACAGCCGACTCGTCTTCACCGACGATGAGCGGATCACCCCGAAGGAACTCGGCATGGGCTGGATGCTGCGTGGCATCGAGGACGATTCCCGTCCGTTCATCGGCCGCACCGCTATCCGCAGCGAGTTGGCCGAGGGCAAACCCCGGTGGGCATCGGTCGGCCTCGTCGTCGACTGGCATGACTGGGATCGGCTACACCGCGACGTCGGCCTGATCCCACCGAAGGACGAGCAGCCCTTGAGCTACGAGTCGATGCTGTACGACGGCGAGGGTGCCCAGATCGGTTACGCGACCTCCTTCATGTACTCCCCGGTCCTGCAGCGACACATCGGTATGGCCCGGATTCGTCCGGACCGCGCCGCACCGGACACCGAGGTCAAGCTCGAGGTCTGGATCCATCACCAGCCGGCTCGGGTGGCGGCCCGGACCGCGCGGATGCCCCTGTTCGACCCCGAGCGGAAGACGGCGAACGTATGAGCAGTGCCAACCAGTACGACGCGATCGTCGTAGGCGGCGGCCACAACGGCCTCGTCAACGGCGCCTACCTCGCCAAAGCCGGCCTGCGCACCCTGATCCTCGAACGCCGTCACCTGGTTGGCGGGGCGGCGATCACCGAGGAGGTGACGCCGGGCTTCCAGTTCACGACGTTCTCCTACGCGCTGAGCCTGTTGCGGCCTGAGATCATCCACGAACTCGACCTCGTCAAGCACGGCTTCTTCCCGCTGATGATGCCGTCGTCGTTCCACCCCACCGAAGACGGCGACTACCTGCTGCTCGGCGAGGACCACGGTCTCAACCTTCGTGAGATCAAACGGCACTCGCCGCGGGACGCGGACTCCTACGACCGCTACCACCACGACCTCGACCGGGTCGTCCAGGCGGTCAGGCCGCTGTTCGACAGCCCGCCACCCAACATCTTCGGCAAGGACCCGGAGGACCACGCCGACGTGGCCTGGCTGCTCAACCACCTCGGCAGCATCGAGCAGAAGGTCATGCACGACACCGTGCGGCTGCTCACGGGCAGCGCATCGGACTGGCTCGACGACTACTTCGAGAACGAAACGGTCAAGGGCTTCCACGCGTCGTCCAGCATCATCGGCTCGAAGGTGGGTCCGATGTCGCAGGGCTCAGGCCTGGTCCTGCTGTTCCACAAAATGGGCGAGCACGACGGCCATCTCGGATCCTGGGCGTTCCACAAGCAGGGCAACGGCGGGTTCACCCAGGTACTCGCACGTGCCGCCGAGGCATTCGGGGCGGAGATCCGGCTGGAGTGCGCGGTCACCTCAGTTGTCACCCGCGAGGGCAAGGTCACCGGCGTCGCCCTGGCCGACGGCACCGAGTTCACTGCGCCGGTCGTCGTGTCGGCGCTCGATCCCCGGCGTACCTTCCTCGAACTCGTCGAGCCGCGTGAACTGCCGGCCGACCTCGTGGAGAACGTCGAGCGGTTCCGGTTCCAGGGGGTCTCGGCAAAGGTCAACTTCGCCCTCGACGGCCTGCCCATCTTCCCGGCGCTCAAGGACCGGATCGACCAGTACGGCGGCTTCATCAACATCGGCCCGACGGTGGAGTACGTCGAGCGCGCCTTCGACGCGGCCAAGTACGGCTGGTACAGCGAGCGGCCCTTCATCGACGCGGCGATCCAGTCCGTCGTCGATCCCGACATGGCACCGCCCGGCAAGCACGTCATGTCCTGCTTCGTGCAGTACGCGCCGTACCGGCTCAAGGGCAGCAACTGGGACAGCGAGCGAGAGGCGTTCGGCGACAGAGCGCAGGCGGTGCTCGAATCGCACTTCCCCGGTTTCGGTGATCTGGTGCTTCATCGCGAGGTTGTCACGCCGTTGGACATCGAGAACTCCACGGGACTCAGCGAGGGCAACATCTTCGCCGGCGAGTTGCTCGCGCCGCAGATGTACTTCTTCCGGCCGGCACCCGGCTGGAGTCAGTACCAAACGCCGATCGACGGGTACTACCAGTGCGGATCCGGAACCCACCCGGGCGGCTGCGTGATGGGTTCACCGGGCAAGCTCGCCAGCCAACGCATCCTCAAGGACCTCGCCCGCGGCTGAGCCCGCCAACCGGACTACGGAACCAGCCGGCGGTGGATCTCCTGGGTCAGCACATGGATCGCTCTGGTGAGCTCGGTGTTGGTCTTGAGTTCCAGCTCCTGCTCGGTGAAGTCGTGATCGGCCTTGGCCTGCTGGTAGGCCGACTGCCGGTTCTGCCCGATCATGACGAACGACGACAGGAAGATCGCCTCGAGGGACACCACCAGGGTCAGCGTCGGCCAGGGATTGGCTTCGACCAGCAGCATCCAGAACGCGAAACCCACGGCGTGGAGGTAGACGAAAGGCATCGAACCGGCGAAGGCGGTGATGGCGTCGGCGATCCGCAGCTGGGTGTCCGCTGCTCGCCGTTGCTTGTGCGCGACGAGCGCGGGGTGGTGCAACTGAGCCTGCTCTGGCTGGGCCATGCGGGCCCTCCGTTCGTGGGTTGGACGGCAAACCGGCGGTCCGCGGCCGCAGCGAGCGTGACGAGCGCGCCGTCTGAAGTGTGTCGTGGGAGACGGCCGAAACGGCGTCCGGCTCGCCACGCCGCCGGGCGGCATAGGTGGGCGGTGAGCGGCGGCTCTGTGGCCGTCTCAGCCGGGTCCCTTGGGGCGATCGGTTCCCCGCCACTCAGACGCCGTTAGGATGAACTGACGGTAGAACGTGGGCTGGCATAGGAACTCTGCTTCATCGCCGCGTGCAGTCTCCCTCATGCCGAGGCGTTGCAGCAGGCGCACTGAGCGCTGGTTGGAATCCAGTGCTTTGGCCCAAACCTCGTTCAGACGCAAGTCCTGGAAGCCGTAACGGAGGGCTGCAGCTGCCGCTCGGCGGCCTAGCCCTCTGGCCCAACGGTCACGGGAACCGATAACGAACCCGAGCTCGCGACGCGTCGGCTCTGAACCGTGGAGATCGATGTATCCGGCAAGTACGCCCTCGTGGATGACGCCGAGGCGGATCAGGTCGGGCGGTGGGGCCTGAATCAAGTCGCGCCAGAACGTCGAATACCGTTCGTATGGAAGATCCGCGGACCAGTCCGCCGCCTGACAGAACGCGACGTCTCGTGCCCATGAAGCCAACGTCTGTGCGTCGCCCGGCACGAGCGGCCGCAGATGCACGACGTCGTGCTGCGGCGTCGCCACGGGGTGATGCTATCGGGGTGGCCACGGGGAGACCCTGGCCGGACCGGGTGGGAGCCGGCGTACCGAGGACGACGAACGGGCCGTTGAGTGTCACCCGCAGAAGCTGCCGGATGCCGAGCCAGCCGGAACGCCGGACACCAATCGAACCGCCGGACCTCAGCAGGTGAACGCCCGGGGCATGGCGCCCACCCGCCGGCGTACGCCTGAGCGAAGCTTTGCCGCTTTGCGACGTGTGTCACCGGCGCTCCGGCGGGCATGGCTGATCGTGGTCTGCGTGAGCACACCCGTTGCGGTGAGCGGATGAGCACCATCGTGCAGGTGGCGAATTTCGTCACCCCGAGTTCGGGCGGCCTTCGTACCGCTCTCGACCGGCTCGCCGAGGGCTACGGCACGCACCGGTACGACGTCGTGCAGCTGATCCCCGGCTCGTCGAACAGCGAGACACCCATGGCGTGGGGCACCCGTATCACCCTCCGCGCGCCGGCCATCCCGGGCACCGGCTACCGGATGTTCACCGGAGCCGACGCGGTCACGCCGACGCTGGCGCGACTGCGCCCGTACCGCCTCGAAGTCCATGACCGTACGACGCTCCGCGGCTTGGGCGCCTGGGCCCAACGATGCGGGGTCAGGTCGCTCGTCGTCAGCCACGAACGGCTCGACCGGCTGCTCGCGCAGTGGTTGCCGAGCCAGCTGCCACTAGCCGCCGCGGCCGACCGCTCCAACCGGAACCTGACAGCCGGCTTCGACGCTGTCGTGTGCACCACCGCCTGGGCGGCCGAGGAATTCGAACGCCTGCGTACGCCCAAGCTGCGGTGCGTCCCGCTCGGCGTCGACCTCGCGCAGTTCCACCCCGACCGCAGCAGCCCGCGGCTGCGCGCCGAAGTCGCCGACCCCGCCGAGGCGCTGCTGCTCATGGCCAGCCGGCTGTCCAAGGAGAAGCGGCCCGGGCTCGCGATCGACGCCGTCCAAGAGCTGTCCCGCCGCGGCCGGCGGGTCCAGCTCGTCGTCGCCGGCGACGGCCCGCTGCGCCGGCGGCTGCAGGAACGCGCCGCTCACCTGCCGGTGCAGTTCCTCGGCTTCGTCGCCGACAAGAAGCGACTGGCCACGCTGCTCGCCTCCGCCGACGCCCTCATCGCGCCCGGTCCGGTCGAGACGTTCGGCCTGGCCGCGCTCGAAGCCCTGGCCAGCGGTACGCCGGTCGTCGCCAACGCGGCATCCGCGCTGCCCGAGGTTCTCGGCGGGGCGGGCGTAGCCGCGCACGGCAATGCCGCCGAATTCGCCGACGCGATCGAGAAATTGCTCAACGCGCCGACCGACGATCAGCGCCGAGCCGCTCGCGCCCGGGCCGAGCTCTTCCCCTGGTCCACGACCGTCACCGGCTTTCTTGCCGCCCATGGAATCGGTCCGGCCTACGACAGGAGCCAGCATGAGCACGAGGGTGGTCGCCCTCGGCGACAGCCTCAGCTGCGGTGAGGGTGTCGGCATCCACGTCGCACCGGATCAGACGTGGGCCGCCCAGCTGACCGCTTCGATCCCAGCGGCGGGCCTGACCCAACTCTCGGTTGCCGGTGCTCGACTCTGCGATGTGATCGACCATCAGCTCCCACAGGCGCTTGCCTGCCGGCCGGATCTGGCGACCGTGCTGGTGGGGCTGAACGACATCATCCGGGCCGGCTTCGGTCCCGATCGCTTCCGCGCCGACCTCATTGCGCTCGTCCACGCCCTGAGCGCAACCGGAGCCACAGTGCTCGTGGGCACGCTGCACGATCCCGGCTGGACCAGACCCGTTCCGCTCACCCCGCGACTTCGACGTCACCTCGGCGAACGCGTGGCCATCGTCAACGACGCCGTCCGCGACGCCGTCCGCGACCTAGCCGATGGTCGGATCCGATTACTCGACGTCGCGCGCATCGGCGACCTGTGCCACCTCGGCGCTTGGGAAGTGGACCGCGTCCACCCGTCGCCGGCCGGCCACCGGCTCATCGCCGCCGCCGCCGTACAGGCACTGCACGGCACCGATCTGCCAACTCCCGCTCCGCTGCCACGCCATCCGATGCCACTGCCCGCGGGACGGCTGGCGCGAGCGAGCTGGATCCTGACCTGCGGTATTCCCTGGCTCGTCCAGCACGGCGGCCGGGTCGCCCCGGCCGCGTTCGCCATGGGGTTCGACGGGTCAACCCGTGGCGAGCCCGTCCACGGAGGTCACGACCGCGGTGCGATCCAGCCCGCCGCCGTCCATCCACCGCTCCGTCGCGCTTACTCCGGCTTCGGCGAGCACGCCGGTAAGCCGGAAGTCGCGAGGGCCTTCGGGTAGCACGTCGAGCAGTCCCGCGGCCCAGGCATCGGCGACGTGCGGGAGCACCCGGACCCTCGGATCGCTGAGCCCTGGCGTGACGTGCGCGAGGTTGGCGACAGCGCGCGCCGCCGTGAACGCGCGCAGCACCACATCCAGCGCCCCCCGGCTGGACTCTGCCGGCGCGACGTAGGACCGGCCCCCGACCGCACTCAGGCCGCAGGCCTCCTCCACGAGCGGGCTGACCGGGTATGCGGCGCACCCACCGGGAGCAGACGTCACCGGTGCCAGCCCGCAGTCCAGGACGAGCACCCGGTCGTGCGGGCCGGCCGCGGCCAGCGCCGCCCCCAGCGGTACGCCGCACAACACACCGCCGTCGACGTGCAGGTGCCCGTCAGCCAACGTCACCGGCGGGAGCAGGCCCGGCAGGGCGCAGCTGGCGGCGAGGATGTCGATGAGAGCACCCCGGTCGTGATGGCGGGCGGCGGCGCAATCCAGGCAAGTTGTGGTGATGGTCAGCGGGATGGCCAGCTCGCACAGGTCGTGCGCCGGGACGTTCTCGCCGATGAGCCGCCGCAGCGGCCCGTCGTCGAGCAGCCCCGTCCGCCGGGCGGTCAGCGCGCCGGCCACGCCGCGCGCCCGCGCGAACCACGACGCCGACAACAGGCTGTGCGTACGGCGGTCAAGCCACCACCACCGAAGCTCTTCGGCGCGATCGACCGTCGGGTCGACCGCCAGAAAGGCCGCATTCAAACCGCCGGCCGAGCAACCGAATAGCGCATCCGGGAGTACGCCGGCCCGCGCCAGCGCCAGCATCGCCCCGGCCTGGTAGGCACCCATCGCGCCGCCGCCGCCGAGTACGAGCAGGGTCCGGGGCGGTGGATCGGGCAGCATGCGGACTCCGAAGATGGCGGTACGGCGAGCGTGGAGCATACGGCTGTTGAATGAACTCACAACCCTCGTCGAAGCGGAGATCGGCCGACGCCGAGACGACGCCCAACTGTCACCCGCCGCTCACGTCATGATCACCAGATCCGTCACTTCAGCCTCCATCGTCACAGGCGTGCGGGTCGCCCTGGTGGCAGAGTCGTTCCATCCAACGGTCAACGGCGTGAGCAACTCCGTTCAGCAAGCCGCCGGGCACCTGCGTCGTACCGGCCACCAGCCCCTGGTCGTCGCCCCCGGACCCGGCCCGGACGTCCATGACGGCGTGCCGGTGGTCCGAGTCCGTTCGTTTCGGTTGCCGCTCGACCGTGGCGTCCCGGTCGGGTGCCCCAAGGACGGCCTGACGGAGATCCTCGACGGGTTCAGGCCCGATGTCGTACACCTCGCCTCCCCGACGGTGCTCGGCTGGTACGGCGCTCACGCGGCGCAGGAACTCGGAGTTCCCACTGTGGCGGTGTTCCAGACCGACCTGGCCGGCTTCGCCCGACGGCACCACCTGGGCGCCTTCGCACCCGCGCTGTGGGCCTGGCAGCGCCGGTTGCATGCACTCGCGGCGGTCACCCTGGTGCCCTCGACGTGGGCGGCCTGGCAGTTGAGTGCCAGCGGCTTCGACCGGCTCGCGCTGTGGCGCCGGGGCGTGGACCAGCAGGCGTTCAGCCCCTGGCACCGGAGCGCGGCGCTGCGCCGTGACCTGGCGCCGCGCGGTGAGCTGATCGTCGGGTACGTCGGCAGGCTGGCGCGGGAGAAGCAGGTGCAGCAGCTGAAGGTCCTGACCGGCGTACCCGGGATCCGCCTCGTCGTCGTCGGAGACGGGCCGAGCCGGGCCCGACTGGGACGCGCACTTCCCGGCGCGATCTTCCTCGGGTTCCAGCGGGGTCGCGCCCTGTCCGAGGCGGTGGCGAGTCTTGACGTCTTCGTGCACACCGGCGTCGACGAGACGTTCTGTCAGTCGATCCAGGAGGCGCTGGCAAGCGGCGTCCCCGTGCTGGCCCCCGCCCGTGGCGGTCCGCTGGACCTGGTCCGCCACGACGACAACGGCTGGCTGTGGCCGGCCGGCGAGCCCACGGTCCTGCGCGAGCAGGTGCGGGCGCTGACCGAGGATCGGACCCGGCTGGCGACGATGCGGCTGCGAGCCCGCGCCTCGGTGCTCGGACGCACGTGGCAGTCCGTCGGCGACGAGCTGATCGGGCACTACGCCGACGTGATCCGCGGCCGCGACGTAGTCCTGCAGCCCGCCGCCTGACCTGTCACCTCGTGATCATGAGGCGGACACTCCGCGACACGCCGCCGACCGGCCTCATGATCAAGGAAGCGGCCGGCGGTACCGGACGACGGTGACCGCCTCACCCGACTCTCCCTCCACGGCCAGTGGCTCGTGGCGGCTCGCGCCGTCGGGCGCCCAGCCTGACCGCTCGTAGAAACGCCTGGCGCCGGCGTTGTCGCTGACCACCCACAGCGTGGCCTCGCGGTACCCGGCGGCGGCGAACTCCGACCCCGCTCGGTGCAGGAGCGCACCGCCCAGGCCCGCACCGGTCCGCAGCGGATCGACATGCACCGACAGCACCTGGGCGACGTCCGCCACGGCGTCCCCGTCGGGAGACGGACCGCCGTACAGGAAGCCGGCGACGTCCGAATCGGAGCCGGCGACGAGCGCCACCTGGCCGGGGCTCAGATCCCGGATCCGGCGAGACCACAGCGCTGTCCGGGCCGCCTCGTCGATCCGGTTCACGGTGTCCACACCGAGGATGGCGGCGTACGTCGCCCGCCACGAGCGGGTGTGGATCCCGGCGATGGCAGCGGCGTCGCCGGCTCGTGCCGCTCGAACACGCACGCTGCTCCACCCTGTCGCGGAGGACAGGTGAACCCTGTCCATCTTGGACCCTGAGGACGTTGACCCTAAATACCGGCTTTGTCTAACCTGGAATTGGTCTAGACCTCTAGGAGGCTGAGCCAGGTGCGACTGGATGTCACGAGCGCGACGGAGCGGGTGCGGTGGCTGCTCCAGACGGCGGTCGACGAAGCGCAGATCCCCGGGGCGGTGGCACTGGTCCGCTGCCATGGCCAGGTCCAGATCCACGAGGCCTTCGGCAGCGCCGAACTCACCCCGAACCGTCGGGAGATGCGAACCGACACCGTCTTCGACCTGGCCTCGCTGACGAAGCCGCTGGCCACCACCGCGGTTGCGCTCGCCCTCGTCGACCGGGGTGCGGTGGCCCTCGACGAGGAGGTCACCCGCTACCTCCCGGAACTCGCGGCGGTCACGGGTGCGGGCGTCACGATCCGCCGGCTGCTGACGCACGCCTCCGGGCTATCGGGGTGGCGGCCGCTCTACACCCGGGCGCACGGCCAGGAGGAGTACCTGCGGTCGATCGCCGAACTCGGCATCGCCTACCCGCCGGGATCCCGGTTCGAGTACAGCGACCTCGGCCTGCTCACCCTGGGCATCGCGCTCGAGCGGCTGGCCGGCGTCGGGCTGGATTCGCTCGCCCGGGAGCTGGTCTTCGGACCGCTGGGGTTGTCCGACACCGGTTACTGCCCGCCACCGGACCCCGACCGGTACGCCGCCACCGAGGACGGCAACGCCTTCGAGCGGCGGATGGCCGTCTGGGCCGGCGTGGACTTCGGGCGCTGGAGGCGTGGCTGCTACCCCGGTGAGGTCAACGACGGCAACGCGCACTACGGACTGGACGGTGTCAGCGGGCATGCCGGGTTGTTCGGCACGGCGCAGGACGTCGGCGTACTCGGCCAGTTGTGGCTGGATGGTGGGGCGTACGAAGGCACCCGGGTGCTGTCCGCGGCGGCCGTCCGGATCGCCACCACGAACCAGTCACCGCCGCAGTGCGCACCTCGGGGACTCGGCTGGGCGCTGGGCTCGTCGCAGCCGCCCGGCCGCTCGGAACTGACCAGGGCCGACGCCGGTTTCTTCCCGCCCGCGGCCTCGCCGTGGGTACCTCGATCCTCCGGGGAACTGCTCAGCGACCGCGCGTTCGGTCATACCGGTTTCACGGGGACGAGCATCTGGTGTGACCCCGACACCGAACTGGTCGCCGTATTGCTGACGAACGCGACCCATCCCGTCGTCGACCTCAGTAAGGGGATGGACCGCTTACGCGCCCGCTTCCACAACGTGGTCGCGGCCTGCGTCACGCCGGCCGGCTGAGATTGGCGACGAAGCGGTAGCGATCCCCGCGGTACAGCGACCGCACGTACTCCACCGGCCGGTCCTGCTCGTCCCAGCTCGTGCGGGTCAGCAGCAGCAGCGGCAGGCCGGTTCCGGTATCGAGCATGCCCGCCTCCGACGGCGAGGCCAGCACCGTCTCGATCGTCTCCTCCGCGCGCACGAGGACGGTCGCATACTGCTCCCGCAGCAGGGCGTAGAGCGAACTGCTGTGCAGCATCGCGTCGCCGACGCCTGCGAAGCGTTCCGCGTCGAGGTACACGGCCTCGATGGCCATCGGCTCGTCGTCGGCCAGGCGGAGTCGCTCCAGCCGTTGCACCGGCGCGTCGACGCGTAACTCCAGCCGGGTGGCGACGTCCGACGGAGCGGGTACGACGGCAGCGTCCAGCAGCCGGGATGTCGGCCGCCGTCCGCTCGCGGCGATGTCCTGGGTGTAGGACGTCAGCTGCAAGGTCTGGGTGAGTTTCGGCGGCGCGACGAAGGTGCCCCGGCCCTGGAAGCGCTGCAGCTGACCCTCGACCACCAGCTCGTGCAGCGCCTGCCGGACCGTCGTACGGGAGACCGCGAACCGGGTACTCAGAACCCGCTCGGTCGGAATCGCCATGCCGGGGGACAGCTGGCCGATCTCTTGCCGCAGCTCCTGCTTGAGCCGGTAGTACTTGGGAACTCGTGCGCCGATCGGCGCATCAGGGATTCGTGCCGCCGGCGGTGCATCAGACACCCGCGCGGCAGCCGGCGCGTCCGCGATTCGACCCTCCGCCTGCTCGCCCATGACCTACCTCCCCTGCTGCACTGGGGCGCATCCTGACAGCTTGACACCCCACAACGGCGGCGAGACACTGATCCGCCAATGGTCTAGTCCAATCTTGGCATCTCAGCCTGACACGCAGAGGGAGTCGGCCATGCGGGTGCGCAGTCGGTTCACGGTTTCGGGGATGCTCGCGCTGACCCTGTTCGCGGCCGCGTGCAGCGCCCCGCCCAGCCAGGACTCTGGCGACAGTAACGAGGGCGGCACCGTCGTCGTCGCCCGCAGCGGCGACATCGACAACCTCGACCCGCACCTGGCCACCGCGTTCCAGACCATCGAAGCGCTGGAACTCGTCTATGACACCCTCTTCGAACTCGATCCCGATCTCGTCGTCCAACCAGGTCTGGCCGAGAGCTGGGAGTACAGCGAGGACGGCATGACGCTCACGATCGTCCTGCGCGAGGGAGTCACGTTCCACGACGGCGACACCTTCGACTCCGCCGACGTCAAGGCCTCGATCGAGCGGATCCTCGACGAAGCGACCGGTGCGGTCGTCCGTACCAACCTGCTGTCCATCGCCGAGGTGCAGACGCCCGACGAGCAGACCGTCGTACTCGAGTTGTCCGAGCCCGACGGCACGCTGCCCTCGGCGCTCACCTCGACCAACACCGCGATGGTCTCCGAAGCCGCCGTCGAGGCGGGCACCGTGGACAACGAGCCCAACGGAACCGGGCCGTTCGTCTTCGACGACTGGCGGCAGGGGGAGGTGCTGTCCCTGACGGCGAACGAGGACTACTGGGGCGACGGGCCGTTCGTCGACGGCGTGGAGATCCGGGTCGTGCCTGAGGAGTCCTCGATCCTGGCCGGCATGCGGGCCGACGAGTTTCAGATGGGCATCCTCGGCGACCCGGCCGTGGTCGACCAGGTCGGCGACGATCTCACGGTCGAGCGGACCCCCGAACTCGGCTACTTCCCGTTCTTCCTCAACAGCGAGCGCGCGCCGCTGGACAAGGTCGAGGCGCGGCAGGCCATCGCCTGCGCCATCGATCGCCAGCAGCTCATCGACGCGGCCGCCTTCGGTGAGGGCGAGCCGACCGGACCGCTTGCCACGCCGTACGACACCGGTGTCTTCGACGGCCTGCCCTGCGACGAGACCGATCCGGAGCTTGCCCGGGAGCTGCTCGCCGACGCCGGCGTACCCGACGGGTTCACCATCGAGACGATCGTGATCCAGGGCGAGAACGACGCGGCGATTAACGTCGCCCAGAGCATCCAGTCCCAGCTCGCCGAGATCGGCATCAACCTCGAACTGGTCCCGCTGGAGACCAACGTGTACGTCGATCGCTGGCTGGCCGCGGACTTCGACTCCGCGCTTTCGCAGAACGGCTCGAGTGTCGACCCGCAGATCACCTACGCGAAGTACTTCACCTCGACCGGCAACTTCCAGAACGTCGCGAAATTCACCTCGCCGGAACTCGACCAGCTCTTCGCCGACGGCAAGGCGAGCACTGATCCCGACGAGCGCATCCAGATCTACGGCGACATCGGCCGGATCCTGCTGGAGGGATCGCCCTGGGTCTGGCTCTACAGCGGCTACAAGTACCAGGTGCTGCAGCCCGAGCTCACCGACTTCGTGCCGATGCCGACGGGGTCGCTGAAGTCGCTGCGCCAGGTCCACCTGGGATCGTGACCGGCCGCTACCTGCTGCGCCGGTTGCTCGATGCCGTCCTGACGCTGCTCGGCGTCGCGCTCGTCATCTTCTTCGTGCTGCGGGTCATTCCCGGTGACGAGATCACGGCGCGATTCGGGATCGAGGGTGGCGCCCTCACCGACGCCCAGGTCGAGTCGCTGCGCTCGTACTACGGCCTGGACCAGCCGCTGCCGGTGCAGTTCGTGTCGTGGCTGGGCAGCGTGCTGTCGGGGAACTTCGGCGTCTCGGTGACCAGCGGAAACCCGGTATCGGAGTTGATCCTGTCCGCGTTGCCGGTGACGATCGAGCTCGCCGTACTGTCGTCCGTCTTCGGTACGGCGCTCGGAGTCGTCATCGGCGTCTTCTCCGCCTCGCGCCCCGACAGCATCCGGGACACCGCGGCCCAGGGCTTCGGACTGCTCGGCCTCGGCATCCCCAATTTCGTGCTCGCCGCCGCGGTCGTCGCGGTGCTGTCGGCGCGGTTCGGCTACTTCCCCAGTGCCGCGGGCTACGCGCCGTTCTTCGAGTCCCCGCTGATCAACCTGCAGCAGCAGCTGTACCCGGCGCTCGTCCTCGGCGTGGGGCTGGCCGCCGCGACGATGCGGACCACACGATCGGCGTACCTGGAGGAGGCCAGCCGCGACTACGTCCGCAGCGCGCGGGGCAAGGGGCTGGCACCGCGCAGGGTGCGGTGGCGGCACATCATGCACAACGCCTCGATCCCGATCGTCACCATTTCGGGCATCCAGTTCGGCTACCTGCTCGGCGGCACGGTCATCGTCGAGCAGATCTTCGCGCTGCCCGGCCTCGGCCGACTCGTTCTCACCGGCATAGAGCAGCGGGAGTACGCCGTGGTCCAGAGCGTCATCGTGGTGGTCGCCGCCATGTTCGTCCTGGTCAACCTCGCGGTGGACCTGCTCTACGCCCGCATCGACCCACGGGTCAGCCTGTCGTGAGCCAACCCATCGAGACCGTCGACCCGGCCGCGGTCGCCACGGTCGCACCGCTCCCCACCCGGCGTGGCCAGTGGCTCGGCCGGTTGTGGCGCAACCGCAACGGCCGGGTCGGGCTGCTCATCATGGGCGTGCTCGCACTGCTGGCGTTGCTCGCCGCGGTGAAGCTCACGCCGTACAGCCCGATCGCCCAGCACCCGGACGACCAGCTGGTGCCGCCCTCGTCGACGTACTGGCTGGGGACCGATCAGTTCGGCCGGGACGTCGCCTCTCGGATCGCGGCCGGGCTGCTGGCCTCGTTGCGGGTGGCGGTGATCTCGGTGGCGATCGCCACGGTGCTGGGAGCGACCGCCGGGATCGTCGCGGGGTACTTCGGCGGCTGGACCGACCGCATCATCGGCCGGCTGACCGACGTTCTGTTCGCGTTCCCGGCGATCCTGCTGGCGCTCGCCATCGTCGCCGCGCTGGGCCGTGGGTGGTTCAACACGGCCATCGCGATCGCGGTCGTGTACCTGCCGATATTCGTGCGGGTGGCCCGAGGACCGGTGCTGTCCGTGCGCTCAATGGACTACATCAGGGCCGGCAAGGTCCTCGGCTACAGCCCGCCCCGACTGCTCGCCCGGCATGTGCTGCCCAACGTGGCCGCGCCGATCATCGTCCAGGTGGCGCTCGCGCTGTCCTGGGCGATCCTCACCGAGTCCGGCCTGAGCTTCCTCGGTCTCGGCACCCAGCCGCCGGAACCGTCCCTCGGGCTGATGGTCAGCGACGCCCGGACGCTCTTCGACCGGGCCTGGTGGCTGCTCGTGTTCCCGTCGCTGGCGATCGTGCTGGCGGTGACCGGTCTCAACCTGCTTGGCGACGGTTTGCGCGACGTCCTCGACCCGACCCGAGCGGCCGGCAAGGCCCGCCGCCGACGGCGGCGCTGATCAGGGGATCGTGAGGATGCGGGCGGGATTGTGGACGAGCATCTGCTGGATCGAGTCGGCGCCTACACCGGCCGCCCGCAGCGCCGGCAGCACGACGGCGTGGACGAAGCTGTAGCCGTGCCGACCGTGCGTGTCGGGATTCAGGTAGGCCTCACGCCCGGAGATGTCCGAGGACAGCACCAGCTGGGCGGCGTACCCGCGTTCGAGCAACGTGATCAGAGCCGCGAACCGGTCGGAGTCCGGCCGGTGATACGCCCACTTCACGAACTCCCCGCCGCCTTGCCCCTCGCTCCCCGGCACCTGGTAGTCGAACCACTCCTTGCCGAACGTGTCGAACGCGATCGTCACGCCGGTCGCCAGCACCTCCTCCAGGTACGGAAGGTCCGGCGCCAGATCGAGATGTCCGATGACGACCCGCCGGAGGTCCGCGCCCTCCGACGCCATGATCGCGACCTGCTCGCGGGCCATCGCCCCGAGGGTGCAGTGCGTCGAGATCCCCAGGCCGGTACGCCGATGCGCCCGTACCGCGGCACGCAGGCACTTCTCCTCGGCTGCGGTGACGACGTCCAGGCTGGTACCCACCTCGCCGAAGATCCCGGCATCGGCTGCCATGGCCACGAACCGGTCGGCCACCTCGTCCACAGCGGCGGCTTCCACCCAGCCAGGGAACGGTTCCTTGTACAGGCCCGCCCCGGCCACGATCGCGATGCCGGTTCGGGCCGAGATCTCGCGCAGCGCCGCGATGTCCGGCCCGCTGCCGACCTGCGTGCGGCCAGTCAGGTCGACGACCGCTCCGACGCCGTGCTCGGACAGCCCGCCGAGCGCGCGCTCGGCGGCCTCGACCGCGTCGTCGTACCGGCCGCCGGTGAAGAACCGGCCCGGCACCAGGGCCAGCACGTGCTCGTGCATGAGGGTCGCCCCGAGGGTGTCGGGGTCGACCGGCCCGGCCACGGTCCTGACCTGCATTCGCGACCTCCTGTCGTTGACGGCCTCGAGCGGCCTTGCCTAGGATCGCAGAATTGGTCTAGACCCTTCACGTCGGGACCCTCACCAGCGAGCCAGTCGAGCGGCAACGAAGGACCATGGATCTCAGCGACCTCGTGACCGAGCAGCGCCGCCCGGACCTGCACGACCTCGACCGGCGGGGCACCGCGGACCTGGTCGCCGTCATGGCCGACGATCAGTTGACGGTCGCGCAGGCGGCGGCAGCGCAGGCCGGCCCGATCGCCGCCGCCGTGGAGGCGATCGTCGACGTCCTGCGCGAAGGTGGCCGGCTGGTCTACGTCGGCGCCGGCACCGCCGGCCGGCTCGGGCTGCTCGACGCGGTCGAGTGCCCTCCGACGTTCGACACCGACCGGATCGTCGGCGTACTGGCGGGGGGCGACGGAGCGTCGATGATCTCGGCCGAGGCGGTCGAGGACGACGCCGGCCGGGGCGCCCACGACATCGGCGCCCTGGACGTGTCGGCGACCGACGCCGTCGTCGGCATTGCTGCATCCGGGCGGACGCCGTACACCCTGGGGGCGGTCGACGAGGCCCACCGCCGGGGGGCCGTCACAGTAGGCGTGTCCTGCAATGCCGACACGGAACTGAGCCGGCGGGTGGACCACCCGATCGAGATCGTGGTCGGACCGGAGTTCATCGCCGGCTCCACGCGGCTCAAGGCCGGCAGCGCACAGAAGCTCGTGCTGAACACGCTGTCCACCCTGGCGATGGTGCGGTTGGGAAAGACGTACGGCGACCTGATGGTCGACGTGCGGGCGACCAACGCGAAGTTGCGCGACCGGGCGCTGCGCATCGTCGTGGCCGCCACCGCAGCGGAGCCTGCCGCAGCCGAGCGGGCGCTGGCGACAGCAGCCGGAAGCGTCAAGACGGCGATCGTGATGCTGCTCGCCGAGGTGTCGGTGGCCGAGGCGACCCGCCGGTTGGCCGAGCAGCACGGCTTCGTCCGGGCCGCCGTCGGGGACCGGCCATGAGAGTTGTCGGTCTGATCTCCGGCACGTCCTACGACGGGATCGACGCCGCGGCAGCGGACCTGTCCCTCGCCGGCGACGAGGTGACGCTACGGCCGCGGGGCGCGATCAGCGTGCCGTACCCGGAGCAGCTGCGCGCCGACCTGGTGGCGGCGATGCCGCCGGCTCCGACAACAGCCGAGGCGGTGTGCCGGCTGGACACCCTGATCGGGCAGGCCTTTGCCGACGTCGCCGTCACCGCTGTCGCCGAGCTGGGCGGCGGCAGGGCGGACCTCGTCGTGTCGCACGGGCAGACGCTGTACCACTGGGTGGACGGCCGGGACGTACTCGGCACGTTGCAGGTCGGGCAGCCGGCGTGGATCGCAGAGCGCACCGGGCTACCGGTTCTGGCCGACATCCGTGCTCGTGACGTCGCCGTCGGCGGTCAGGGCGCCCCGCTGGTGAGCCTGTTCGACGTGCTGCTGCTCGGTGCCTCCGACCGGCCCACGGCGGCGCTCAACCTCGGCGGCATCTCGAACCTGACGATCATGGGTCCCGGGCGGGCGCCGATCGCCTTTGACGTCGGGCCGGCGAACACGCTGATGGACGCCGCGGTCAGCCACGGCACCGGTGGCGCGGAGACGTTCGACCGGGACGGTGCCAGGGCGGGGCGCGGCGAGATCGCGCCGGACCTGCTGCTGCGGCTGCTCGCCGACCCCTATTACGCGTTGGCCGCCCCGAAGTCGACCGGCAAGGAGCACTTCAACCTCGCTTACCTGCTGTCGGCGCTGTCCGACGTCGAGTCACTCGCCCTGGACGACGTGGTCGCGACGGTGACCGCCCTGACGGCGCAGACGGTCGTAGCCGCCTGCCGGGACAACGGCGTCGAGTCCGTCATCGCCGCCGGCGGAGGCACCGCGAATCCGGTGCTGATGGCTGGGCTGCGCGCGGCGATGCCCGAGGTCGAGATGACGACGATCGACGAGCGCGGTGTATCCAGCGACGCCAAGGAGGCCTACGCCTTCGCATTGATCGGATTCCTGGCCCTGCACGGATTGCCGGGCACCGTCGCCTCCTGCACAGGAGCGTCGCGGTCCGCGGTGCTGGGCAGCCTCGTCCCAGGAGCGGCCGGCTTCCCGAAGATCGACAGGCCCTCGCGACCACCCCGCCGGTTGCGCATCGCGGCGGCCAGACGATGACTCCGGTCCTGTCGGTGCGCGGCCTGACCACGGTGCTGCACCTGGCGGACGGACCCGTCGAGGTGGTCAAGGACGTGTCGTTCGAGATAGGCGAGGGCGAGACGGTCGCGCTGGTGGGGGAGTCCGGCTCGGGCAAGTCGATGACCATGTTGTCGGTGATGGGCCTGCATCCGCAGCCGACCGCCGAGATCGTCCGCGGCGAGGTGGTGCTCGGAGACGTCGACCTGGTCGGCGCGGACGAACGCTACCGCCGGTCGGTGCGCGGCTCGGCGATGGCGATGGTCTACCAGGACCCGATGACGTCCCTGAACCCGCTGATGCGGATCGGAGCGCAGATCGAGGAGGTGCTCACCGCGCACGGCACCCCTCGGCGGACCGCCGAGCAGCGTGTCCTCGAGGTGCTCGCCGACGTCGGCATCCCGCAGCCCGCCCGGGCTGCCCGCGCGTTTCCGCACGAGTTCTCCGGCGGGATGCGGCAGCGCGTCGTCATAGCGATGGCGATCGCGCTGCGGCCGGCCCTGCTGATCGCCGACGAGCCCACTACCGCGCTTGACGTCACGATCCAGCAGCAGATCATCGCCCTGGTCCGCAGGCTGCAGGCCGAGACAGGTACGGCCGTCATGTGGATCACCCATGACCTCGGGGTCGTCGCCCGGGTCGCCTCCCGGCTGCTGGTGATGTACGCCGGCCATCTCGTCGAGACCGGCCCGACCCGGGGGGTGTTCGCTCAGCCGGAGCACCCGTACACGGCCGGGCTGATCGGCGCGATCCCCCCTGTCCGCGGCGCCGAGCGCGCTCCGCTGCGGCAGATCCCGGGCGCACCGCCGGATGCGGCGCACGCACCGGCGGGCTGCCCGTTCCACCCGCGCTGCCCCGAGGCGGTGCAGCGCTGCGAGCAGGACATGCCGCCGTTGACCCAGCGCGAGGTCAGTGCGGCCGCCTGCTGGGTTCCCCCGTCCGAGTGGGTGGCGTAGAAGTGGCCCCGATCCTGCGGGTCGAGGATCTCGTTAAGGTGTACCCGGTCCGGGGCACCGGACAGGAGCTGCGCGCGGTCGCGGGGGTCTCGTTCAGCCTCGGCCGCGGCGAGACGCTCGGCATCGTCGGCGAGTCCGGCTGCGGGAAGTCGACCACCGGCAGGTTGCTCGTCCGACTGGAGGAGCCGACCGAGGGCCGGATCGAGCTCGACGGCGAGGACATCACGCGAATTCGTGGGCGGGCGCTGCGCGAGGTCCACCGCCGGGTGCAGCTGGTGTTCCAGGATCCGTTCGCCGCGCTGAACCCGCGGCTGACCGTGGCGCAGACCCTGGACGAGGTGCTGCGGGTGTACGACCTGGCCGGGGACAAGGCGGGCCGCCGCCGCCGGGTGCAGGAGCTGCTTGGCATGGTCGGGCTGCGCAGCGGGTTCGCCGATCGCTATCCGCACCAGATGTCCGGCGGGCAGTGCCAGCGGGTGGGGATCGCCCGGGCATTGGCGGTCGAGCCGCAGGTGGTCGTGCTCGACGAGCCGGTGTCGGCGCTGGACGTGTCAGTCCAGTCCGAGGTGATGAATCTGCTGACCCGGCTTCGCGAGGAACTGGGGCTGAGTTACGTCTTCATCTCCCACGACCTGGGCATGGTGCGGCACATCTCCGACCGGATCGTGGTCATGTACCTCGGCCGGGTCGTCGAACTTGGTCCGTGGCGGGCGGTGTCAGACGATCCGCTGCACCCCTACACGCGGGCACTGCAGGAGGCAGTTCCCGTCGCCGATCCGGGAATCGAGGCGGCGCGCGAGATCGAGCCGCTGCGCGGCGAGGTCCCCGATCCAGCTGACCCGCCGGCGGGCTGCGTGTTCCATCCCCGCTGCCCACTCGTCGAGGACGTCTGTACGACGGTGGATCCGGAACTCGCCGAACTGCTGCCCGAGCATCAGGCCGCCTGTCATGTCGCGGCCCGCCGCTTGCAGCACCCGTCGGCGGTGGGGACATGACCCGGCTCGGCGTCGGCGCGGCGGTGGTCTCCTGGCAACTCGTACCCGGCGACGTCGACGTCACGGACGGCGTCATCACAGATGTCGGCCTGTCCCGTGCCGGGACCGGTCTCGCCGTACCCGGCTTCGTCGACCTGCAGATCAACGGTTTCGGCGGCGTGGACTTCCTGGCCGCAGACCCGGCCGGGTACGCCGCCGCGGGGGAGCAGCTGCTGCGGACGGGGGTAACCGCCTACCAACCGACGCTGATCACGTCCCCGCTGGCCGACACGCAGCGGGCGCTTGCCGTGATGCGCGACGTGATCGCGACCGACGTCGGACCGAGAGTGCTGGGCGCGCACCTGGAGGGGCCGTTCCTCTCCCCGATCCGGCCCGGGACGCATCCCGTGGAGCACATGCGCGATCCCGACCCGGCATTGATGGCGCGACTGCTCGACGGTGGACTGGTGTCCCAGGTCACGCTCGCCCCCGAACGCCCCGGCGCGCTGGAACTGATCAAGCAGCTCGTGCGCGATGGCGTCGTCGTCGCCTGCGGCCACACCGACGCCGACGCCGGGCAGGCGCATGCCGCATTCGACGCCGGCGCCAGCACCGTCACCCACCTCTTCAACGCGATGCGGGGTTGGAGCCCGCGGCATCCGGCACTGATGGGTGTCGCTCTGGCCCGCCCGGACGTCAGCGTCCAGATGATCGTCGACGGCGTCCACCTGGCGGCCGAGACGGTGTTGGTCGCGTGGCGGGCCGCGGCCGGGCGGGCGGCCCTCGTCACCGATGCGATGGCCGCAGCCATGCAGGGCGACGGGCGCTACCGGCTTGGTCGGGTCGAGGTGGCGGTGCGTGGCCCTGAGGTACGCCGCCCGGACGGCACCCTGGCGGGGAGCGTGCTCACGATGGACGCGGCGGTCCGCAACCTGGTGGCCATCGGCGTACCGGTGATCGATGCCGTTGCCGCGGCCACGTCGATCCCGGCCGGGATCGCCAGGCGCGCCGACATCGGGGTGCTGAGGATCGGCGGCCTCGCTGACGTCGTGGTGCTCGACGACGAGCTGCAGGTCCGGCGGGTGCTCTGCCGCGGACAGGAGTGCGCGTGAGCGCTGGTGCGCTCATGGCCGGCGAGATCGCCGAACAGCCTCGGGTCATCACCGGCCTGCTCGGGCGCGGAGCCGCGATAGGCGCGGCGGTGGACGCGGTCCGCCCGTCGGTATTGCGCGGTTTCGTCCTCGTTGCGAGAGGGTCCTCCGACCACGCGGCGATCTACGGGCGGTACATGCTGGAGCACGCCACCGGGTGCCCGGTCGCCCTGGCCGCGCCGAGCCTGCACACCCGGTACGGCGTCGTTCCGGAGCTCGACGGATTCCTGGCCGTCGGCGTCAGCCAGTCCGGCCGCACGCCGGAAGTGGCCGCCACGATGCAGATCCTGCGCGCGGGCGGCGCCCGGACCGTCGCGATCTGCAACGACGAGACGTCGCCACTGGCCGCGGTGGGCGATGTCGTCGTACAGCTCGGTGCCGGCGAGGAACGGGCCGTGCCGGCGACGAAGACGTTCACGGCGCAGCTGGCCGCCTTCGCGCTTATCGCGCAGACGTTGGCCCGAACGGGCTGGGCGCCGCCGCCGTGGGGGCCAGTGCTCGATGCGCTCGCGGCCGTGGTCGCTGACGACTCAGATGCGCGCACCGCTGCTGACCGGCTCTCCGCCGCCGAGCGGCTGGTGCAGGTCGGGCGGGCGTTCCTCTACCC